>NZ_JAUBPO010000026.1:0-69858 GCF_036700785.1 Microcoleus sp. S28C3
AGAAGTTTTATCCCTCTGTGGTTGGGACTATATCCTTGAAGCTATATTAAGTGCAACTTCATAGTAAATTGGTATAACTAAATATCCGTTAGGGCAAAGTCGTGAAGCAATTTGACTAAAAAAGTTGCGCCGCTCATCTTGTTGCATAAAGAAGTGAGAAACCAGAAGGCAAGTCGCCGCATCGAAAGAGTGCGATGCGGGCAGTGAATCGAGATAGCCTTCGTGAAAAGTGCAACGTGACGCGATACCACACTCTTCGGCGCGTTGGCGACAGATGTCAAGCATCGGTGCAGCAGGCTCTACCGCAGTAAACTGCCACTGTGGAAACGCTTGAGCCAGATAAATCAATTCCAAGCCGGTTCCCGCACCGACACAGAGAATCCGTGCATCGGTAGGAAGTTCAGAAAGTACCAGGCGGATCAGTAAATGAAGTGCGTCGCGCATCGGAGCCAATTTAGCAAATCTTTTGTCGTAGGAAGAAGCGCGTTCTCGATCGAAAACAATAGATGACTCTTGATTTTGCATTCTGGAAAGCGAATAAGCTTGCAATCTGTATTGTAATAGCTATATGAATTGGATTTTAGCCCCTCGCTTCAAAACTTACTGGGTTCAGGCAAAACAAAAGTAATAAGAATCCTAAAAGCTCGATAAAAAATAGAAAACCCCAAAACCTCGATTATTAAACGAGGTTTTGGGGTTTTCTTCCTCGCATCCGGTTCAAATTACAACTTGCGAGGGTGCGATCGCGCTTGACAAATATCGCACTCTTGGCATAACAATAAGGATAAAAATTAAGAGAGCGATCGCAATACCGAAATGAAGAGCGATCGAGCTACTGGTAATTTTTTTGTTAAATACTCAACTACTAATCCCTTCTCCATTCAAAGATTCGAGTCGTGACAGCCATTTATTGAAGTGATAGCATTTGCTCCTAATTACTTGCAATCCAATTTGTTCAGCTAACAGGGGTCCATAAATAGACTTCGCTTTTCCGTAATCAGGAAAATGCGCAATTATACGCTTGCTAGGTGCTGTTTGCGGCCCATCGTTGATTAACTCAGGTGTCTGATATTGACTAGCGATAGCTTGGAGAGCTTCAATCTCTTTTGTGCGTCCGGCATCAAGATATTTAAAACACTTTGGGGCAGAAAAGAGGTAGGCTTCATATTCATGTAACTGAATATAAGGAATGAACCGATCGTCACCAATATCCTCTGCAAAGCGTTGCTCTAAGAATTCAACTCGCTGTAGCGGATCTTGGCGCATACTCTCGGACTCAGGTAATCCCGGAAAATCAGGATGAATAGCATACAAATCAATCATAGTTGTGAAGAACACATCCGGGGCTTTCTCTTGTTTAAGAAAACGTGTGATGTCATTTTTCATCTGCACATAATTACGACCCCCACCTCGATGTACCTTACCCTTCTTTTTTGCATGAGCAGTAAGTATGGGATTGTGCATAAACACTTCATATTGAGCTAACTGCGGTTTTATCAAAGTGTCGGCGAATGTTTGCTCGGTTTGTCCTTCGGCAAATAGGTAAAGACGCGCCATTAATGCGGTCCTCCCGCAAAGATATTTTTCTCCCACATTTCTCCCAGACTATACTCGTCAAGCCAAGCGTCTAATTCTGTGGGATTTAGCCTCTTAAATTGCGATTCCTTGCCCTCTCGGTTCACCACAATCACATCTTCTGGATCAAAATTATCCAAAAAAGAACTAGATTGGGTACTAATGAGAATTTGTGTATGGAGTGCAGCTTTACTAAACAAATCAGCCACAACATTTAGGGCATAGGGGTGAAGCCCCAATTCCGGCTCATCAACAACAATGAGTGCTGGAAGTTCTTTTTCTGGCTGTAAGAGCAGTGTGGTAAGACATATGGCACGCAAAGTACCATCTGAAAATTGATGCGGCCCAAATACCCGATCTGACTCCTTTTCTAGCCAGTTGAGAATGACACTATTAGATGCGTCTGGCTCAAGAACAAAGTCATCAAAGAACGGTGCAATAAGACGGATGGTTCCGATAATGCGTTGATAAGCTGCACCCTCGTTTTCTTCACGGAACCTCAGAAGTAATGCAGCTAAATTTCCAGCATGAGACTTTAACCATCGATTATCGCCAACATAACAAGATTGACGCACCTCTGCCGTAGATGATGTGTCGTGAAAGTGATACACACGGCAGCGGTTGAGCAAGTATCTGAGCGCCTTTGCCGTTTCCTTGCCTTCCTCTGCTGCTTTGTGTATTTGGGTTTCCTGATGTCCTGCACCCAGTTCGTCAGTTCTAGGAGATGACCAACCCGTTTGTAGAAAGCTCAAGGTTTCTTCGGCAAAGATCAGCGTATCACCAGCCGCATGGAACAGCCGCATCTGGTAGGTATCTACCCCATTGTCAACTTCAAATTCCAGCTTTGCTTCTATTTGGGGCGTTATCTTAGGTCCAAAATGCAAGTAAGATTGGGCGTGCCCGGATCTGCCAATGTAGTATTGGAAGCGTCCACCCATCATCTCGTTGAGCATCTTGAAAAACGATATCATATTGCTCTTGCCTGCCCCATTTGCTCCAATCAGGATATTTAGGGGATGCAAGTCAATATCTATTGCCTTAATAGACTTAAATCCATTGAGGGTTAATCTTTGTAGCCTATTCAAAAGTCAGTCTCCTAAGTCTGCGATAATGTGTTTGCTTTAGAGAAACCCCCAAACCCTATTATTAAAAGGGTTTGGGGGTTTCCTTTTTAAATCCAGTTTAAATTACAACTTGCTCGGCTCGATCGCCGGAGCTCGCAGAGACACAGTTTTATCCGCAGCAGCCTTAGCCACAAGCGACGGCACAGAATCTCGCAATTTTGCAGTCAACTGTACAGTAGTCGCATCATAAACCTGAGTCAGAATTTTCGGATACAAACCAATGCCAATAATCGGCACTAACAGAGCCGCAATAATAAACACTTCTCGCGGTTCCGCATCCACCAATTCCTCGTGTTCCGACAATTCCTTATTCTCAGGCCCGTAGAAGATTTCCCGCAGCATCGACAGCAGATAAATCGGAGTCAAAATCACCCCGACAGCAGCTAGAAATACCACGCAAACTTTAAACACGGGATTGTAAGCATCGCTGGTTGCAAAACCTACAAATACCATCAATTCTGCTACAAAACCGCTCATTCCCGGCAAAGCCAAAGAAGCCATAGAACAAGCAGTCCACATCGCGAAAACCTTCCGCATTTTCTGCCCGACACCGCCCATTTCGTCGAGCATGAGCGTGTGAGTGCGATCGTAAGTGCAACCCACCATGAAGAACAAACTCGCCCCGATTAAACCGTGGGAAACCATTTGCAGCATTGCACCGCTGGTTCCCAAATCAGTAAACGAAGCTATCCCGATTAACACAAACCCCATGTGCGAAATCGAAGAATAAGCAATTTTCCGCTTCAGATTGCGCTGAGCAAAAGAAGTTAAGGCGGCGTAAACAATATTTACCACACCCAAAATTACTAAAATCGGTGCGAAGGTAGCGTGAGCATCTGGGAGCATTCCCGCATTCATCCGCAGCAAAGCGTAGCCGCCCATTTTTAGCAGAATTCCTGCTAGCAACATATGGGCGGGTGCGGTTGCTTCGCCGTGAGCGTCAGGGAGCCAAGTGTGCAGCGGAAAAATTGGCAGTTTGACGCCGTAAGCTATTAAGAAACCTGTGTACAGGAGCAATTCTACATTGGGGGCGTAATCTTTAGCTGCGATCGCCCGCATATCAAAAGTCACCGTATCGCCGTAAAACGCCATCGTCAGCGCGCCAACCAAAATAAACAGCGAACCCCCTGCGGTGTACAGGATAAACTTAGTTGCTGCGTAGAGGCGCTTCTTGCCG
This sequence comes from Microcoleus sp. S28C3, assembly GCF_036700785.1. Taxonomy (NCBI): domain Bacteria; kingdom Bacillati; phylum Cyanobacteriota; class Cyanophyceae; order Oscillatoriales; family Microcoleaceae; genus Microcoleus; species Microcoleus sp. S28C3. The sequence continues at coordinate 3,877 of NZ_JAUBPO010000026.1, forward strand.
CCCCAGATTGACAAAATCAGATAAACTGGCACTAATTCCAGTTCCCAAACTAAGAAAAAAAGCAACATATCCTGCACGGCAAAAACTGCAATTTGCCCGCCGTACATTGCCAACATCAAAAAGTAAAATAGCTTTGGTTTAAAAGTAACCGGCCAAGCCGCTAAAGTAGCTAGCGTAGTAATAAAACCCGTCAGCAAAATCAGCGGCATCGACAACCCGTCAGCACCCACAGACCAATTTAAATCGAGTTGCGGCACCCAAGAGTAACTTTCTACCAGTTGCAGTCCCGGATTGTTAAAGTCGTACTGAGTGTAAAAAGCGTAAACAAGCAGAGCAAAATCAATCAAACCCACAATTAGGGCATACCACCGCACCGTCTTGCCATCCTTATCGGGAATGAAAGGAATCAGCAAGGACGCAGCAATGGGAAACAGAATTGTTGTTGTTAACCAGGGAAAGTTAGCTGTATCCATTGCGTTTTAAAATTATCCATCAGTTATTAGGTTTAAACACCTTTTTGCAATTTTAGCCTAAATTTTATACTTTCTTTATACGGAACAAACTTTTTTGCTATTATTTGGACAAATTATGCGATCGCAACAGTTCATTTTAATAAAAGATTTATTTCTATTTGCTAACTGTCAATTGTGATTTATTAACCTGATACCATTTCTTAAAATATCTCCTAGTGAGGATACGGCAATTCCCAAAGCGTGTGATTTTAAGCCTAAAACCCTTGATAAATATTGCTTTTACCTGATTCTAGATCCCCCTAAATCCCCCTTAAGAAGGGGGACTTTGAGAAGATTCCTGTCCCCCCTTTAAGAAGGGGGGCTAGGGGGGATCGAACGCTAATCGTCAGACACTAGACCCGTACTAGGTTTGACATTAAGTTGACACTAAATGCCGTGTCCCTACAGATTTAACTGACTCCCGAAACGATCGCAAAACCCAGAACTGCGACAAACACAATCAGGGCATAAAATTGAGCGCGACCGCTCTCAAAGTATTTCAAACCTTCGCCCGTAACCAGGGTGATAAGCCCTGTTAAGTTGACTACACCATCGACGACCCGCAAGTCCACTTCCATGACTTGCCGCGCTAAACGGCGGCTGCCTTTGACAAAGAGAAAATCGTTGATATCGTCGAGATACCACTTGTTGAGGGAGAACTCGTAAAGCGGTTTGATTTTTTGGGCGATCGCCCCAGCATCTATTTTACGGCTCAAATACATCAGAGAAGCCAAAGTAATGCCCAGCAAAGCAATACCTACAGAGCTTCCGCCCATAATCAAAAATTCCGTCAAATTGAACTCAGCAGCGTGTTCCAAAACTTGTTCGAGAGACTCTCCAGGAGCGCGAACAAACTGCTCGAAATAATTGGCAAACGGCGTACCGAGAAAACCGATAAACACAGAAGGTACTGCCAGCAAAACTAGCGGCAGAGCCATTGTTAGAGGAGATTCGTGAGGGAAATGGTCGTGATCGTCGTGGCTGTCGCCAGTTGGTGCCAATTCCTTAACGTTCATCGCTCCCGGGCCAAAAACAACACCGGGTTGCAGGAGTTGCCGCTTGATGGCGCTGTCATTGCCCCGGAATTCGCCCTCAAAGGTGCTGAAATACATCCGGAACATATAAAACGCGGTCATCCCGGCCGTCAGCCAGCTAACAGCCCACAGAGCGGGATTTGCTGCGAAGGCGCTGGCGAGGATTTCGTCTTTTGACCAGAAACCAGCAAACGGCGGAATTCCGCAGATTGCTAAATTGCCGATTAAAAAGCAACTAGCGGTAATCGGCATATATTTCCGCAAGCCGCCCATCACTCGCATATCTTGAGCGAGAGCCGGGTTGTGGCCGACGACATCTTCCATACCGTGAATGACTGAACCCGAACACAGGAACAGCATTGCTTTGAAATAAGCGTGCGTCATCAAGTGGAAAAGTCCGGCACTGTAAGCGCCGATGCCCATTGCCATCACCATGTAGCCGAGTTGGGAGATGGTGGAGTAGGCTAAGCCTTTTTTGATGTCATTTTGGGTAATCGCGATCGAAGCACCCATAAATGCGGTAAAACAGCCGGTGCAGGCGATCAAATTCATGACTGCCGGCAGCCCTTCAAACACTGGGTACATCCGAGCGATCAGGAATACGCCGGCGGCTACCATTGTCGCGGCGTGGATTAAGGCCGAAATCGGTGTCGGGCCTTCCATTGCGTCTGGCAGCCAGACGTGGAGGGGGAATTGAGCAGATTTGGCTGCTGGCCCCAAAAATATCAGGACGCCGAAGATTGTCGCCAGAGTCGCCGAAAGAGCACCGGATTCAACTAAAGAGTGCAGACGTTCGCCCATCACCTCAAATTCAAAGCTGCCGGTGGCCCAGTAAATGCCGAGGATGCCCAGCAGCAGGCCGAAGTCGCCGACGCGGTTGGTGACAAAAGCTTTTTGGCAAGCGTCAGCAGCGGGTTTGCGATCGTACCAAAATCCGACTAGCAGGTACGAACACATACCTACGAGTTCCCAAAAAATGTAAATCTGAACGATGTTCGGGCTGATTACCAGACCCAACATCGACGCGCTGAAGATGCTCAGGTAGGCGTAGAAGCGCACGTACCCGTCATCGTGAGCCATGTAGCCGTCGGTGTAAATCATCACCAAAAAGGCGACCGTGGTTACGATCGCCAGCATTACCGCCGTCAGGGGGTCGATGATATAGCCCATATTCAGCGAGAAGTCGCCTGCAGAAGCCCACTGAATAGTGCGGGTGTAGGGTGCGTGGCCCTGTAGTTGACTCCACAGCAATGCGAAAGATAGTACCATTGACCCTCCGAGTGCGGAGACGATTAATATCGCATTCGCTTGTCGGAGTTTGTTGGTTGCCTGGTTAAAGGTGATTAAGCCTAGACCTACTAGCATTGCGCCTGCCAGCGGCAGGACTGGAATCAGCCAAGCGTATTGATAAAGCAGTTCCATGACTGATAGGTAGTTTAAAGTTTCTACTAGATATTGCCAAAACTGTAAACAATTGTGACACACGCCTGCGCGACTGGGCCAAAATACTCGATCCAATTCTTTAAGTATTGCTATAGTCGAGTGCAATCACGAGCGAGACGATCGCACTAAACGCCGAAAATTATTATGCCGGTGAAAACGGAAACTATACGACAAATCTCACAGTCCTGTGAATTCAAGACGGCGAGATTTATTGTGGTGTCTGATGCTTGATGGACAAATGGGGAAAGCCTTCTGCTTTCTACATAAAAGCCGAAGGCTTTGTAAACAAGAGCCGAATGCCTTGAAACCGTTACCTCTTGGCTACTTCCTGAAGTTGCAGCCGTTGAGATGGGGAAACTACGTGAGCCGCCAGCATCCAGGAATCCAGAGTCCGCCGCAGTTCCTCGCGTCCTTGGTAGTCTTCAAATCTACATCGAACTTTATCGCCCTCAAACAAAATCAGGGTTGGCAGACTTGTCAGCCGGTAATTGTGGGCCAACTTGAAACATTGATCGGCATTCACCCCTACCAGCTTGACTTTTCCTGCCCACTGTTCCTCAAAAGCCTTAAGCGTGGGGTCGATCGCGCGGCACAAACCGCACCAAGGCGCCGAAAAGTGAACTAAAACGGGGGTAGAGGCTTGAAACACCTCTTGTGCAAAAGTGCGTTCGCTAACCGACAACACCATGATCCCTCAAAATTTAATAATTTTTTTCTATCCTAGGGATCATGCTACCAGTATATGTTCCTAGTGACACGCATCAAAAAAGGATGAATTTTCCACAGCAGGCCTGTAAAAATGACTACACCTACGTAGGAAGGCCGCAAAAACTCAAGCAAATCAAGGGTTTGACGCTTTTGTAGGATTGCCAAAAATGGAATTATTGAGGTTCGAGATTTGATGGTTTCAAAGGATTCTCCAAAACGAGCCTGAAGCCGCCTGTCGCCGTGCCACACTCCGAACAGGTGGTGAAGTACCAAACCGATGGAAGTGACGAGGGTAAAGCTAGTGCCAATCCACAGCGTGTGAGCCACGCACCAAATCACTTGTCCCACCATTTGCGGGTGACGGGTGATGCGAATGATGCCGGCTTCGTAGAGGTGAACTTGGGGCTTTTGGACGGCGGCAATTTCTAGGAGGTTGAAAGTTGCTGGGTACAGAAACAGGAAGGAAATTGCCGAAAGTATCCAAACTGCGGGTTTAACTCCGGGTACTCCCTGTACTTGCCAAAGCTGCAAACCGTCGTAACGGTGGTTGAAAAAGTAGACAACCAGAATGACGGCTAGCGGCAAACTGACAAGGGCAAACAAAACGCGGTAAAGTCTCGGCCCGATCAGCTTTTCACCTTTGGGCCGGAGGGCTGCTAAACCGCTGTGGGCGATCGCAAAAACCAGTAACAGGCCCAGAATAACTAAGTGGGAGTCGAGCGCCAAGTCGATCGTCATTGCAAATATTAAGAAAAGTTATTGATTCTCTGCCAATTTGTGTCACAAAGTATCTATGGGAGCATTCAGCGGTTATCAGTCATCAGTCATCAGTCATCAGTCATTAGTGACCGAATAACAACTAAAGACAGAGGACGGAGGACGAGTAAAACTGCCTGTAAGGTTGCGTCTGTTGCAGCCAAATGACTGAAATCGAAGTCAACTCCGACTTTTCCAAATCGAACAAGCTTGTCGATTGACCGCAGAGATTGACAGAAGACCCGCCCCTACACCAACTGACAATTTAGATATATGTCTGACCTTCCTTTCACTTTAGACCAGTTACGCATTCTCAAGGCGATCGCCTCTGAAGGAAGCTTCAAACGCGCCGCGGACAGCCTCTATGTATCCCAGCCAGCAGTTAGCTTGCAGGTGCAAAACTTAGAGAGACAATTGGACGTGCCGCTGTTTGACCGGGGGGGGCGGCGGGCGCAACTGACCGAAGCCGGACACCTGCTGCTGAGTTACGGCGAGAAAATTTTATCGCTTTGCCAGGAAACTTGTCGAGCTCTGGAAGACTTGCAAAATCTGCAAGGCGGTACTTTGATCGTCGGCGCTTCTCAAACAACGGGGACGTATTTGCTGCCCCGGATGATCGGGATGTTTCGCCAAAAGTACCCGGATGTAGCAGTACAGCTTCACGTTCACTCGACCCGCCGCACGGCGTGGAGTGTGGCCAACGGGCAAATCGATTTGGCAATTGTTGGCGGAGAAATTCCTACCGAACTTGTAGAAGCTTTAGAAATTGTTCCTTACGCTGAGGACGAACTGGCTCTGATTCTCCCTCCATCTCACCCGATGGTACAGCAAGAAAGTATCCAAAAAGAAGACCTTTACAAATTGCAGTTTATATCCCTCGATTCGCAGTCTACTATCCGCAAAGTAATCGATCAGGTACTGACTCGCTGCGGCATTGACACGCGCCGCTTGAAAATTGAGATGGAGCTAAATTCGATCGAAGCAATTAAAAATGCCGTTCAGTCGGGGCTGGGAGCTGCTTTTGTCTCGGTTTCGGCGATCGAAAAAGAGTTACTCATGGGTGTTTTGCACAAATCTCAAATGAACGAAGTTTTGGTAACTCGGATTTTGTCCCTGATTTACAACCCCAACCGCTACCGTTCTAAAGCTGCGGAGGCTTTCAGCAATGAAATTTTGCCCCAGTTTGCTACTTATTCCACCATCCACGAGAAGAAAGAACCCCCGGCGATCGATTTGGGATTCATAGAAATAGCAACTCCCAACTCGGCGGGAAGTTAATCTCTTAGGTCGCCGGCAGTTAGCAGTTCGCGGTTAGTTGAGAAATCGAAATCTGGTTTAACAATCACTTTTTCTTCTTTCTTCCCTTTTCCTTTTTCCTTCTTCCTTCTTCCTTCTTCTTACCAAACCAAAATGGAAGTTTACTGCACCCGCCCGGGCTGCCCGCGGCCTCAAAACTATTTTCCCGACCTCAATGACAGTTCGCTGCTGAAAACGGTGCAGCAAAAGTTTTGCACGACTTGCGGGATGCCCCTGATTTTGGGCGGTCGCTATCTGCCAGTGAGGTTGTTGGGTCAAGGCGGTTTTGGGGCGGCGTTTTTAGCCAGAGACCGCTATACTCCGGCGATGCGGCAGTGCGTTGCTAAACTTTTGCAGCCGTCGGTAAGTCTGACTCCGGCACAGCTAAAAATCGCTCAAACTCTGTTTGAACGGGAAGCGGCGGTGCTGGAAGAACTGGGAAACGAACATTCGCAAATTCCGAGTTTGCTGGCGTTTTTTGAGCTGACTGTTACGAGTTTGCAGGCTGGGAAAAACGATCAGTTTTTCTATCTGGTTCAAGAATTTATTGACGGTAAAAATTTGGAGGATGAACTGGCTGTTAAAGGCAGGTTTTCGGAGGCGGAAACGGTGGAGGTGCTGCGGGAAATTTTGAAGGTTCTCGATTTTGTGCACTCTCGCGGTTCAATTCACCGGGATATTAAACCTGCTAATATTATGCGGGGTAAAAACGGTCGGCTTTATTTATTAGATTTTGGGGCTGTTAAACAAGTAACACAAAGTGTTGGGAGTGCAAAAGCTTCGACTGGTATTTATTCTTTGGGTTACGCTCCGCCAGAACAGATGAGCGGACAAGAAGTGTATCCGGCAACGGATTTGTATGCTTTGGGTGTGACTTGCATTACTTTGCTGAGCGGTTTGCAGCCGGCGGAGCTTTTTGATAGTTACAGAAACGAGTGGAATTGGCAGTCGCGGGTGCAGGTAAGTTCGCGTTTGGCTCACGTTCTCGATCGAATGTTATTATCAGCTCCCAGCCAGCGTTTTCAGTCGGCAGCGGAGGTGGAAGCGGCTTTGAAATACAATTCTCAACAGCCTACGAGGGTCGTGGTACCGCCGACAGTCAGGACTCAGACTCCCCTACAGACTCAGCAGCTACCGCCGACTCAGCAGCCTCCTGTGCCTGTTCCTGCAACTCCTCCGTCTGCCCTGCAACCTTCGCCGAGAAGGGGTTTTTCGATTTGGGAGGTTTTGTCCGGGGCGGCGTTTACGGGTTTTGAGGGGGGGCTGCTGGCGATCGCCCTGACGAGTTTGCCGTTTTCTCCGAGTGTTGGTATCGGATTGTTGGGGATGATTGTGGCGGGTTTGATTTACGGGCAGTACCGCAGGGCGATCGAACAAACTGAGATGTTGATTATTGGTGCAGGTACTGTGGCTTTGCTGTGGTTTTTCCCGGCTTTACAGACGGCGGCAGTTGCGATTTATCCGAATTCTCCGATCACTGGCGTGTTATTTGTGGGATGGTTGGGTGCTTTGGGTGCGATCGCTGGAACAGCTATTTTTCGGTTGATTTATAAGTTACTTTCTCATATCTTTTAAGCCAATAGTTAATGACTAATAACCACATTACTGGACTGAGCACCGGTATTATGTAGGGTGCGCAGTGCGCACCTTACAGCTATTATGTAAGTTTTGGACTAATGACTAATGGCTTCTTTTAGTCTTGCTGGGTAGTAAATTGGCGGGCGCCGATTAAAGAAAAGGCGATCGCAGCCACTAACAAAACAGGTATGCTGTACCACGGAAACTTTGCCATATCGTAAGCAGCGGCTCTCAATCCAATGCTGGCATAAGTCAACGGCAACAGATATACTATTCCTTTCAGGGCTACGGGTAGCGACGCTGGGTCGAAAAATGTCGCTCCTAAAAATGACATCGGAGTTATCAGAAAATTGTTATACAATCCGACTGATTCCAGAGATTTTACGGTTAACCCAACTATCACTCCCAGGCCCGCAAATACAGCGGAGTTGAGAATTATCACTAACAAAAATAGTGGATTCAGAAAGACGAGCTTTTGAGTAAACAAAACTGCTACTAAAATCACAGAAACTGAAGTCAGCATTCCCCGTAATATTCCTGCTAGCATTTTGCCCGCGTGCAAAGCGATCGGGTGTACTGGCAGCAACAGCAATTCCTCAAATGTTTTAGTAAAAAGGCGTTCGCCGCAAATCGAAAATACTGTGCCGGTAAAACTTACTGTCATCGATGAGAGTGCTACCATTCCCGGCAGCATAAATTCTAGATAATTGCTGCCAATTGCAGGTTTTGGCAATGAACTTCCCAACCCAAAACCAAAAGCTAGAATGTAAATTACTGGGGATACTAAACCAGCGGCGGCAACTGGCAGGATTCGGACTCGCAAATCTAACCATTCTCCCCAAAACACGGTGATTGTGTCTGTTAATATAGTTGTCAGCGATGTTTTTTTCATGATTAGATACTACGGTCTCCCTATAGCAGTAAAGCTATTGATGTATTTATTAAATGTTGTACGTTAGTTAATAACGGTAAAGTGCGCAGCGCGCACCCTACAGATAACCATAAGGTGCTCAGCGCGTACCTTACAGATAATTGATTTATTAAATTGTGTACGTCAGTTAAAATTGTAAAGTTAAAAGGTTAAATAATCAAGGCTGCTGCACTGTTCTATTTTCGTTTCTGTTAAAGGAATTTTGCCGGATTCTACTTTTTCCAGTTCTCGGTTCAACCAAATTGCTTTTAATCCAGCGGCTTTAGCACCGCAATAATCTGCTTTGAAGCTGTCGCCGATATGCAAAACATTCTCGGCAATGCAGTTGTGCTTTTGCAAAGCTGCGGTGAAAATTTGAGACTGGGGTTTTGCTGCACCAACTTCGGTAGAAATTGTCACTGATGTGAAATATTCTGCTAAATTGAGTGCTTTTAATACTGCATAAATTCTGGAATCGAAATTCGATACTAATGCTAATTCAATTCCTTGTTGCTGCCACTTATTTAATGCTGGCAATACGTCGGGATAGACAAACCAAGGTTCGGCGGTGGCAAAATGAGCGTAGAGTTCGGCAAAGAATTTGGGAAAGTCTGAAAATTGGTGGAAAACGCCTGCTATTTGAAAAGCTTTCGCGGCAACTGTTTGCCACCACTCAAATTCTAGCTGGGGAATTTTTGCTGTTTCTATCCCTGGAAATGCCATCGGACTTGCTGAGGCGAAGCTTTGGGAAAATGCTGCATTTAACTCTTCACTTTTAACTGTTACTCCAAACCTCTTGGCTAGTTTTCCGTAGACTTCGCCGACGCTGCCGCGAACGTCAAATAGTGTACCGGCGGCGTCTAAAAAAATTACTTTGGTCATTTGTTATTTGTTATTTGTTTGTAGTAAGAACTTCAGTCTTGATTGCCTAGGATTTTAGGTTTGAGGGCTTCCGTCCTCACTACAAACTTTTTCAGTTGTGAGTTATTTGCGGATTCACGATACCAGAATGATTGGCAATGTTGCCCGCAGGTTCAAATCTGCCTCCTAAATATTTGGCTAGGAATTCTTCGGCGATCGCATAAAAGTGCAGGCGATTTTCCGGGCGCGCAAATCCGTGTCCTTCGTCTGTATAAAGCACGTATTCTACAGGTTTGCCGGCTTGCTTCATGGCATTGACAATTTGCTCGCTTTCTGCTTCTTTGACTCGCGGGTCGTTGGCACCTTGGCCGATTAGTAAAGGTTTCTGGATGCGATCGACAAAAAATAAAGGCGATCGCGATTGCAAAAACTCTGGTTCTGTTTCCAAATTGCCGATGCGGTGAGACTCCATTCCTTTCAGCGCTTCCCAGTAAGGGGGAGTAGTTTGCAGCAGCGTAATCAAATTGCTTGGCCCGACAATATCGACGGCGCAGGCAAAAACATCGGGACTAAAAGTCAATCCCACTAAGGCAGCATAACCACCGTAAGAACCGCCCATAATCGCAATTTTATCTGGTTGGGAAATTCCTGTTTCTACCAGCCAATTAACCCCATCTAGCAAGTCGTCGTGCATCTTAGCGGCCCATTCGCGATTGCCGGCATTGAGAAAGGCTTTGCCGTAGCCGATGGAACCGCGAAAATTGATTTGCAAAACGGCGTAACCTCGGTTTGCCAACCATTGGGCTTGTGGATTGTAACCCCAGGTATCGCGTGCCCAGGGGCCACCGTGAACAAGCAAGACTGTCGGTACGGGTGTGGCGACACCAACCGGTTTTGTCAGGTAGCCGTGAATGGTTAAACCATCTCTTGCGGTGTAAGAAATGGGTTCTATTGATGATAGCGGTAGCCCTTCGAGTTTTGGTTGGTTGCTGAACAGAAAGGTGCAGGTTTTGGAAGCGCGATCGTAGGTATAGTAGTAAACTGGGCCGTCGTCTGTCCTGTAAGTAATTAGCCAAGTAGTGTCGGCGAGGTTGCGGCTGGTGAGGTCGAATTCGCCGGGTCCCAATTTGCCGATCGCCTCAAAATCCTCTGCTATGCTTTGATCTAAAATCTGCCACTCTTGCTTGTCTTTGTAGAAGGAAACTGCTTGAATCTCTCGCTTGGTGGGGTGTATCAAAATATCGCCGACATCGTATTCTGGGTCAGAGGCGATCGCAGTTTCTTGTTTCGTTTCCAAGTCGAATGCGATCAAACGTTCGGCGTTAGCATCGTGATTGCCAATGATGTAAAGAATCTTGCCGTTTTCTGAGAACATGAAGGGACCTCCTTCGTCGTCTGGGCCCCAGCTTCGCAGGCTTTCCCAAGGCTTGTCGGCAGTTTCCCTACCTAGCAATTCTGAGCCGCCGTCAGTAGTTGTGGCTATGGCCGCCCGCACTTGAAATTGAGGGTCAGCAGTCCAACCGACGATGTTACCTGGGTTTTCGGTGTCGAGTTCAACGGCACCATTTTTGAGGTTGATGCGGTAAACGTCGTGTTTGCTGCGATCGCGGATGTTCATTCCCACTAATATTTCATTGGGGAAGTTGCGGTCAAAGGCGATCGGCTGAGCTTGAACGCCTTGAAATGGTGTCAAGTCGCGAACCTGATTTGAGTGGATATTGACTGAGAACAAATGCCAGTTTTCATCACCCTCGGCATCTTGGAGGTAAATTAACTCTTCGCCGCTGTAAGTCCAGAAAAAGATGCGGATGCCTCGTTTTTTATCGGCTGTCAGTTGGCGATCGTCTGCTTGACCGACGGTACGCAATTGCACTTGCAAAACGTTGTTTTCATCTGGTGCAATGTAGGCGATATACTTGCCGTCGGGTGAAAGTTGGGGGCGGGTTTTTTCGGGGTTGCCGAACAGAATTTCTCGCTCGATTAGGGGGGGAAGTTCTGTTTTTTGCTGTTGAATTGTAGGAGTTTGCATTTTGTATTTTCCCTAAGATTTTCTATAGGAACGGGCAAGATGCCCATTCCACAAGAACATTGAATTTTTGTGGAACAGGCATCTTGCCCATTCCACAAGAACATTGAATTTTTGTGGAACAGGCATCTTGCCTGTTGCCGATCTATTTGAAAAAGCATCGATTAGCTTTTAAGCAACTCTTGAATCGGCTTGCTAATCCAATTGAAACCAACTTTTAGTTGATGGTCAAATGTTGGCATCCGATAGAGATAAGCTAAACGGCGAGCAATGTGGGCCAGTTGTCCGTCGAGTTGAATTCCTACACCGGCTAGGGTGGCGTTGTCAATTCCTAATGTCATCATTTCTCCTAGCGGCTGATAGCGGAAAGGAAGTAATGGGCGGCCGGTGAGGGAGGCCCAAATGTTCCAGGCGGTGTAGTCAGCTTGCTGGAAGGCTGTTTGGGCTGTTGCGGGGACTTTTTGACCTGTTGCATCCTGACATTCTGCTAAGTCTCCCAAGGCAAATATGTCTGGATGGTCGATAATTTGCATTGTCGGATTGACTGTTAATTGACCGCGGCGGTTTTGTTTGAGGGGTAGCGATCGCACGGCTTGACTAACTTGAGTTCCTACTGTCCACAGCACTATGTCTACGGGGAGAACATCTAATTGTCCTTTGTAAAGTAAGGATATTGTGTCTGCTTCGATCGCCTCTACAGTTGTTTCTAAGTCGATCCACACTTTCCGTTTGTCTAAAGCTTTGGTGGCGGCTTCGCGGTTAAACTCCGGTGATGTTTGCAGAATCTTGTCGCTTTGCTCGACTAACCGCACGCGACCTTTGTCTCCGAGTCGATCGGCTAATTTACAAGCTAATTCTACTCCCGAATAACCGGCGCCGACGATCGCAACCCGAATTTTGTCGGTGTTGCTGGCTTCTAAAAATCGCAGTCTTTCTTCTAAGCGGTAGGCGTCGTCGAGGGTGCGAAACGAGTAAGCGTATTCAACGGCACCCTTGACCATATCTAGGGGGGTTTCGCCGCCTAAAGCTAAAACTAGGCGATCGCACGGAATTTCTGGCCCGTCGTGCAACTGCACTCGCTTTTCATCCACATCGATGCCGGAGACAGTACCTTGACAAAAGCGCACACCTGTTTTTTGCAAGACTTCGGCAAACGGTGGGGCAATTTCCCAGGTTTGGAGTTCGCCGGTTAGGAGTTCGTACAGCAGGGGAACGAACAAAAATCTATCGCGGCGGTCAACTAAGACAATTTCGGGTTTTTCGGCTGGGGAGAAGGGTAACTGACTCAAGCGCAGGGCTGTGTAGAGTCCGCCGAAGCCTCCGCCGAGAATGCAAATCCGGGGTTGTTGTTGAGTCATGGTGTTTTGTTTGAGGGGCGATCGGTAGCAAGGCAACTTATCTTATTGTAACGAGAGTCGGGGAGTGGGGGAGTGGGAGAGTAGGAGAGTGGGAGAGGGGGAGTGGGAGAGTGACCTGGGAAAATCTTCCCTCTTTGCCTCAGACCTCAACATCCATCCGTTAAATCCGTTAAACTCACATTTTGCACCATTCTCGCTTAACAGGTTTTCGGGCGTCTTCCACAAAGAATGAATTTCTTGTGGGGTGGGATTTTCTAGCCCGCCCCTAAAAGCCTTATTGAGAATGGTGCAACATCCATCCGTTAAATCCGTTGCCGAACAGTTTTCTACATTTCTAGCCTTGATTAGCTTTACCTATCAACCACCCTCAAATTTTCTGAATGTTCGCAGAACTAATTTTGTACTATATTAGTTTATAACGAATTTTTTCGGAAATTAAATTTACTTTTTATAGGGTCATCTACTCTAACACTTGCTTTCGCACTCACAAGTGAAAAAAATCATGCAAATTTCCTCGAATTCTTCTAAATTTAAGAACGGCGATCGCAATAACGAAGATGGCTCATCTTTGCTAAGCAGCGAAGAAAAATATAAAAATTTAGTAGCTAATATTCCCGGTGCTGTCTACCACTGTACCTGCGACTGTACGAGCCCCGACGGGGAATTAACACGGACAATGGCGTTTTTGAGCGATGCCGTTCAAGAAATATCAGGCTATCCATCTTCGGATTTTATCAACGATCGCGTCCGTTCTTTTTCCAGCATTATCCATCCTCAAGACCGCAAAAATGTGGATGCTACTGTCAAAAAAAGTGTAGCAACTAGAACTCCGTACATCCTTAAATATCGCATTGTCCGGGCTGACGGCGAAATTAGCTGGGTTTACGAAAAAGGTCAAGCTGTTTGCTGCGAGACCCAGGAGGGTAGAGGAAGACAAGAGATAGAAGGGGAAATTGAGGGATTTTTGTCGGCTGTGGTTTCGCCGGTTTCGCCGATCGCAAGTTCTCTGTGTCGGGTTGTCTATCTCGACGGAGTAATTTTGGATATTACGGAACGAAAGCGAGCTGAGGAAGATCTGCGAAACACTAAAGATTTTCTGAATGCGGTACTGCAAAATCTGCCGATTAGCGTCTTTATTAAAGATGCTGTAGAGCAAAAATTTATTTATTGGAATACTGCTAGCGAGGAATTGTTTGGGTATTCCAGGGATGAAGTGCTCTTAAACAATGCTGCTGACTTGTTGGAGTCAGATCATGCCAATTACTTGCAAGCACAAGATTTAGAAGTCCTTGCAACGAGAAAAGGCGTCGATTTGCCCGAACAAACTATCGAACTTCCGCACCGAGGAAAGCGGATTTTGCACACGAAAAAAGTTCCTTTGTTTGACGATTCGGGCGCGCCTAAGTACATTCTGGGTATTGCTGAAGATATTACGGAAAGCAAAAAAAATGAAACAGAATTGTCGCGCTTGGCCATTGTGGCTCAAAAAACCCAAAATGGTGTGATTATTACTGATGCTCAAGGCTGCATTGAATGGGTGAATGAAGGATTTACTCGGATTAGCGGTTACGTGCTGGCAGAAATGCAGGGAAAAAAACCGGGTGATGTATTGCAAGGCCCTCAAACAGACCCGCTAGCTATTGCTCAACTGAGATCGGCTTTGGCTGCTGGTGTGCCCTTTAATCAGGAAATTTACAACTACAACAAGGATGGAAAGGGTTATTGGGTGGCGCTTTCGATCGCCCCAATTTATCAAGAAACAGGGGAACTCGAAGGTTTTATAGCGGTGCACACTGATATTAGCGATCGCAAACAGACAGAGGAAGTGCTCAGGAAGAGCGAGAGTTATTACCGCTGCATTGTCGAGACGGCTTCGGAGGGCGTTTGGATGTTTGACAGCGAAAGTATCACGACTTTTGCTAACTCTCGGATGGCCGAAATGCTGGGGTATACTGTGGAGGAAATGCTGGGGCGATCGCTATTTGAGTTTATCGACTGCGAATCTAGGGAAATAGCTGAAAGTTATGTCCAGCGCAGGCGGGAAGGCATTCGCGAACGCCACGATTTTAAGTTTACTCGCAAAGACGGATCTCACTTGTGGGCGATCGTGTCGGCGACGCCAATGTTCGACGCTGAGGGCGAATTTTCCGGGGTTTTGCGGATGATTACTGATATTAGCGATCGCAAACAAGCCGAAGCAGAATTGCGCCAAACTCTCAAAGAGTTGGAATTTGAAAAATTTGCTTTGGATCAATCGGCAATTGTCTCGAATACCGACGAATTCGGAGCAATTACCTATGTCAACGATCAATTTTGCGAACAATTTAAATATTCCCGAGAAGAACTGATCGGCAAAACCCACAGACTTGTCAATTCTGGCTATCACCCAGCAGATTTTTTCAAGAAGCTTTGGTCAACCATCCGCCAGGGAAAAGTTTGGCGGGGAGAAATGAAAAATCAAGCTAAAGACGGCACATTATTCTGGTTGGATACTACGATTGTACCTTGCTTAAATACCAGCGGAGAACCGCATCAATATGTAGCAATTCGCAAAGATATTACCAAGCGCAAACGCGCCGAAGAAGCGGTGCAGCTTTCCGAAAGTCAATTGAGGAGTAAGAATCAAGAATTGGCAAAAGCCCTGCGGGACGTGCATAAAACTCAAAGCATGATGGTTCAAAATGAAAAAATGGTAAGTTTGGGGCAATTAGTCGCTGGCGTTGCTCACGAAATTAACAATCCAGTTAGCTTTATTTACGGCAACGTTATGCACGCTAACGATTACTTTAAAGACTTGCTAAAAATGCTGCAACTTTACCAGCAGGAATACCCCCACCCCACACCGGCAATTCAACAAGAGATACAAGAGATAGATTTGAATTTTATGCTCACAGATTTACCGAATCTGTTAAATTCCATGAAAATGGGAGCAGAGCGAATTCGCCAGATCGTGCTGTCGCTGAAGAATTTTTCGCGATTGGACGAAGCCGAACAAAAGCAGGTGGATATTCACGAAGGGATTGAAAGCACTTTGTTGATTTTGCAGCATAGGTTAAAAGAAACGGCAGGACATCCGAAAATTACCCTGCTCAAGCAGTTCGGAAATTTGCCCCGCGTACAGTGTTATGCAGGACAGTTGAATCAGGTATTTATGAATATTATTGGCAATGCAATTGATGCTGTGGAAGAGGCAATGGAGACTGGACAGTGGGCGGAGGGGGAACTGGCGCCTATTCCTTATTGTCCTTCGCCGACACTGCGGATTTGTACTGATGTAAAATATGAACAGGATGCTTTGAGGCAGGCAGATTCTGCTGTTTCTGATGATTCAATTCGGCATCCTTCTCATATTGTGATTCGGATTGCTGACAACGGGCCGGGGATTCCGATAGATGTTCACAAAAGGCTGTTCGATCCGTTTTTTACTACGAAAGAACCTGGTAAAGGTACTGGTTTGGGGCTGTCTATCAGCTATCAAATTGTGGTGGAAAAGCACGGCGGTGTGCTGAGGTGCGATTCTGCACCGGGTCAAGGCACGGAATTTGCGATCGAGATTCCTGTGGCGAATAGTCAGTAGTCAGTAGTCAGTAGTCATTAGTCTTTAGTCTTTAGTCAGTTGGCAGTTGGCAGTAGTAAGTTGTCAGTTGTCATTAGTTAACAGTCAACAGTCAACAGCTAACAGCTAACAGTCAACAGTCAACAGTCAACAGTCAACAGTCAACAGTCAACAGTCAACAGTCAACTAATGAAATATAACGTAATTTACGACGGCACTTGCAATCTCTGCGTTACCTTGGTACAGTTACTAGAAAACTTAGACCAAGGTCAGCGGTTTGAGTATATTCCCATGCAAGATTTAGAGCAATTAAATCGCTTTGGGATTACGTCTCAAGACTGCGAAATGGGGATGATTTTGATAGATGGCAACACCCCGGAACGGCGCTGGCAGGGCAGCGATGCGGCGGAGGAAATCGGGCGGATATTGCCGGGAGGTGAGGTGTTTGTGGCTGCTTACCGGGCAATGCCGGGGATGAAGTGGATGGGCGATCGCGTGTACGAACAAGTCCGCGATAACCGCTATACTTTGTTTGGCAAGCGATCGACAACTTACAAATCTGTTTATGCAGTTGGCTGTAGGTCGATCGACAATTGCGATAGTGTGAAATAACTCACTCTAAAGCACCATTCTCGCTTAACAGGCTTTCGGGCCTGTTCGACAAAAATTAAATTGTATTGTGGGCTGTTGCTCTGAGCAACGCTTCTCAAGGGATTATTACCAATGGTGCAAGATAATTGATATCAATTTACTTAGGATGTGGCGCCAAATCCCTGCTATCATCCCTGGAACTTAACTATTAAACAAAGCGAATATCTCGCGGCAAAAGTCTTTAAGCTTTTGGGCTGACTCCGCAGCGGGTTCGGTTTGACCGAGAAAACTCCAATTTTCCACGGTGGAAAAGCGCCACTGCTGACCAGTATGATCGTAACCGGCCGCCTCAACCCCGATCGCCCGACGGCTTCCTTCTACCGGATCTTGGTAAAATCGGATTTGAATCAAGATGCTGCGGCTTTGCAGCAAGCGGCTTCTACCGGGGAAATGGAAGCCAATGTCGATCGAATCTGGATCTACAAGTTCTCTGGTATCCTCGTCATTCATCCAAGGCTTCAAATCGACTTTCGCATCCGGGAATTCGGACTTGAATAAATTAACAACTGCAGCAATTTTGCTGGCAACTTCTATATTTCTGGCTTGTTCGGCAGCGTTCACTCGAAAAACTCCTATCAAATACAGTTATTACACGATTTAGCTAACAATGTAACTGCATACTGCCTGCTTTAAACAGTGAACTGTGGACTATTTGATAGATATTTAGGAATTGACAAATTTCCAAGTGTGTGTTAAGCACAAGTCATAGCATTTTAGATTTTAGATTTTAGATTTTAGATTAAACAATTGGCAATGAGTGATTCTTTAAGGGTGCGGAATAAATTTTATCAAAGCGGCAGGGCGATCGCAAATTCCGTACCTTCTCCCAGCACCGATTCGCAACTGAGTTTACCGCCGTGGGTTTCTTCCACAATTTGCCTGCTGATAGACAACCCCAAACCCGTACCTTTTCCTACTCCTTTGGTAGTAAATAAATGGTCAAATATTTTAGATTTGACCTCCGATGACATCCCTTGACCGTTATCTTTGATTTTAATCACCACGCTCTGGTTATCCTCGGAGACATGAGTAATAATGGCGATCGTATTCGGTAAAGCTTGAATTTCAGCGTAAGTTCTGCCCTGATTAGATTCCTCAAAACAGTCGATCGCATTTGCCAACAAATTCATAAATACCTGATTCAGTTGCCCAAAATAACATTTAACTGGCGGGATATTTCCGTATTCTTTGATAATTTTAATCGCGGGGCGAGTATCTTGAGCTTTCAGGCGATACTGTAAAATCATCAAAGTGCTGTCGATGCCCTCATGAATATTTGCTGACACTTTATTCGCACTGTCAGCGCGGGAAAAAATACGCAAAGACGTGCTAATATTGCGGATGCGCTCTGTACCTGATTTCATAGATAAAAGCATTTTTGGCAAATCTTCCACCAAATATTCTAAATCAATCTCCGATGCTTTATCCTCTAATTCATCTCCAGAATTAGGAAATTTTTCTTGGTAAAGTTGCAAGTAATCAATCAAATCTAAGCTGGCCTCAGCAGCAGCATCAATATTACCCGCGATAAAACCGAGCGGATTGTTAATTTCGTGAGCAACCCCTGCAATCAAATTGCCCAAAGCCGACATTTTTTCGCTTTGAATCAGTTGCAGTTGCGCCTGTTGCAGTTCATTGAAAGATTTTTCTAACTGTTGAGATTTCTCTTGCTCGCGCGCGTACAAACCAGCATTTTCTACAGCAATAGCAACTTGAGAAATTAACACTTTGAATACTTCTACTCTTTCTGCTGTAAAAGCTCCTACTGTCAAAGCATTTTCTAGATAAATTATTCCCCGCCGCTGAGATTGATAAATCATCGGCAAACAGAGAATTGATTTGGGTTGATATGTCTGAATGTAGGTATCCACCTTAAAAGGTTCGGCGACAGTCGCATTGTCTAAAACCAGATGCTTTTGGCTGCGGTGTACGTAATTAATCACAGACAGGGGAACATCTTGACGATTTTCTACGGGAATAGAGGGTAAAAGTGTCACTTTATCCTCCGCAAAACTGCCAGTAGCTTCTATGCAGAGAATATCGTTTTTCAGCAGCAGCAGCACTACTTTTTGAGCCGCCGCATTTTCTAAAATAATTTTGATTAATTTTGTCAACAATTTTTCTAGAACAATTTCACCGTTAAGGGCTTGCGCCGACTTAATAAAAGTAGCTAAGTCTAAGAAATCGCCTAAACTACCACTGGTAGTATTTCCCATGGTTGTGCGGTTGACATCGAGGGTTGAGCTTTGAATTGTGCGCGTCTGTGCTGCTAAGAAAGGATGTGTTGACTCTAAGTCTTTAACTTTAGCTGTGGCTCCCCAATGGATATATCCATAATAGGCTTTAGTCAGATATGCTTGAAAAACTACCTCTTTACCCAAAGCTTGATAAAATTTTCCTGCTAATTCATAGGCTAATGCTTCCTCTTGAATGTAACCATTTTTGGCAGCTCCAGAAATTGCGCGATCGTATAAATCCATTGCTTCGGTATTTTTCCCCAACACTCGCGCTTTCTCGGCTGCTACCAAGTCGTATTTGTGTTGATAATTCATCGGAGCATCAACTGCCCATTTTTTCATCTTCTTTTGGTTTCGCAGCACTTTTTTCAGATATTGTTTTTGCTCCCCTTTCTCAGCTTGGGGATACAAAGCGAGAAGACTTATAGAAGAGTAAAAATTATTCAGAGAAACTACATAAAATCCGGCTACGGCTTCTTCATATTTTTCAAATAACCTTGAATTTTCTAAGGCTTCCGCGTAGTTTCTGAAGATAAAATTAAGCTGAGTTTTGGCATGATAAACCAAACTAACTAAAAAAAAGTTTTCAGCTTCTATTAAAACGGGGAGCGTTTTTACTTCATTAAATCTATCACCAACTAAATGGCAGGGTTCGACAGCTTGACCGCGCAAATTGAGGGCTGTCTGCCTGCCTATACTTAGATACTGCACAGCCATTTCTAATTGAGATTGCTGCATTATTTTCATATATTTACCAGTCTCCTGCTCCACCAAATCGAGAGGCTCTCCTATCGACATTTTTTTGAAGCAATATTGACCTATACAATAACTCGCATACTCCAATTCTCCAGTTTCCATCCCTGTTTGAAAACCTTCCTTGAGAACGCTTAATCCTGAGTTAAGCTCGGTTTTCCAGTGTAGAATAAAACAACCCAAGAGTGTATAAACTCTACTTTTCATTGAACGGGATGGAAATTTGTCTAACATCCTAATGGCCAGTTGACCGCATTGGTATGCCAAACTAATGTCCCCTAGCCGGCACATAACTACGCCATAATAAAGGTAGGCAATACTTGCATAAGGCGAATTGCCATATTTAATGCACAGGTTGACCATCCTAAATGCCAGCAGCGGTACCAGGCGGGGTTTTCCCTGAACAGCAGTGCTGATAATACCTGATAAAATCCGCATGGCTGCTTGTTGATTGGGATCTGTCATTTCTGGCAAGTTAGCTAAATCCTCAATTCGTTTCAACCCCAAGCTCAGTTTTGTCTTGATCAGTCCCGCCACAATATTTAGCGCGTTGGGGTTTTGAGGAAAAGAAATGCCTAACAGTTTCAGCACTTCCAGTCCTGTATTTAGTGCTTCTACAAGTCTAATTTGAGCATTGTAAGACTGGATTTGAAGTTCATAAACATTCATTTTTTCCAGTAAATTCTTAGCTCTTTCCAATACGATATCGACCAGTTTTTTTGAATTTTCATAGTTGATGTTTAAGTATTCAGCTTCTGCTGTTGACTCGTAAATTGCTAATGTTAAGTCATACTGACTTTGCCAACAATCCGCTGGCAATAATTCCATAGCCCCCCGCAAATACCTAACAGCAGCTTCATAAGCACTCGCGGCTTTTGCCTTGCGTCCAGCCGTTAAATTTAATCTTGCTAAATCAATCTTTTCGACTGGCTGGCTAATCGTGTCAATTCCGACATTCAACTGATTGACAATATCAAAGATGTTTTCTTCGAGCTTTTCTGGTGGAGTATTATGTAACAGTAATTGACCGATTTTTAAATGGGTGGATTGCTTTTGGTCTTCGGGAATTAGGGAATATGCGGCTTGCTGGACGCGATCGTGCAAAAATTTGTAACTAACCCGCGAAGTATCTAATTTGAGATTAATTGATTCGGCTCGATTAAAAACTAAAGGAATCCGATAAGCATCGCTCAAGGGCAGAATTAACCCTGCTTGCAAAGCTGAATAAAGTTCAGTGGCTGTAGTATTAGCTGACTCTTCTCTGACAAGTGACAGCACATCTAGAGCAAATTTATCCCCCACACAAGCTGCTAATTTCAACATTTTTTGCGTAGCTGCGGGGAGTTTTTCAATGCGGCTGGCTACCAGTTCCACCACACTTTTATCGGTAATTCCAATGGCTTGAATTTCATCGAGACTCCAATTCCAGCCCCCTTTACCTTCTTCATTGGTAACGGGAGATATCATGGGACTAAAGTCATATTTTAAAAGATTTTCTTGATAAAGTGCTTGGAGTAGTTGCGTCAAGAAAAAAGGATTGCCGCCCGTTTTATTGCAGATTAACTCTGCTAGATTCTTTACTTTTTCTATGCGACTGTTAAGTGTTTCAGCGATTAATTCAATCACATTTTCTAAATCCAGCGGTTGCAGCACGATATTGTTGACAACCGTACCCGTCTTTTCAATCTCTTCTAGAGTTTGAATTAAAGGATGATTGGGACTAACTTCGTTATCTCTATAAGCACCGATTAGCAACAAATATTGCTGGTCAGGGTCAGTTATCAGTATTTGCATTAACTTTAATGTTGCTGAATCTGCCCACTGCAAATCGTCTAAAAAAATCACTAGCGGGTGTTCTTTTTGCGCGAAAACGCGAATAAATTCTTTGAATACTCGATTGAAGCGATTTTGCGATTCTACAGCGCCGATTTCTGGGACTTCTGGCTGTTTGCCAACGATTAATTCAAGCTCAGGAATTACATCGGCAATTACTTTACCGTTTGTTCCTAAAGCTGTTAAAATTTTAGTGCGCCATGTTTCTATAGAAGCAGCGCTTTCTGTTAGCAACTGACGCAGCAGCGAGTTAAATGCTTGAATCAATGATGCGTAAGGAATATTTCGTTTTAGTTGGTCAAATTTGCCGCTAATGAAGTAACCTTTCGAGCGAGTAATAGGTTTGCTAACTTCATTAACTACTGCTGATTTACCGATACCAGAATAACCAGATACTAGCATCAGTTCATTTGTGCCGGATGGGGGCAACTTTTCTTGAAAAGTGGTTGATTTTTCTAAGGAATTGTTAGTTAAACCCCCGCCTACTCGTTCAAATGCTGCTAAGAGTTGGTTGACTTGATTTTCCCGACCGTACAATTTTTGGGGAATTAATAACTGACTGAGAATATCTAAGCGTCCGGGGGTAAAATCGGAAACTTTGCCAGTCGTTTCTAATTGATGCAAACAAATTTCTAAATCTGCTAACAACCCGGCTGCACTTTGATATCTATCTTCGGCATTTTTTGCCATCAATTTCATCACTATCTCTGAGATTGCCGCGGGGATTTTTGAATTCAACTGATGCGGTGAAATTGGTTGTCGGGCGATGTGGCTGTAAACTATTTCTAAGGGGTCACTGCTGGCGAAAGGCAGTTTACCTGTCAGCATTTCATACAAGGTAATTCCGAGAGAATAAAAATCGGTGCGGTAGTCGAGGGTGCGGTTCATTCTCCCGGTTTGTTCGGGAGACATATAAGCTAATGTGCCTTCGACGGAGTTGGGATTGTTAAATTGCGGGTTTTCTTTGTTCAGTTTTGTGGCAATGCCGAAGTCGGTGATTTTTACTTGTTTTGTTTGCGAGTTAATTATGATATTGCTGGGTTTGATGTCTTTGTGAATAATCTGATTTTGATGCAGGTATTCTAAGGCTTTGACGATTTGGACGGCGATGTTTAAAATTTCGTGAAGCGAAGCTATCCCGTTCCCCGCAGGGGTTCCCGAAGGGTAGGGAATCGCACTCAGCCTTTGTTGCTCGAGCACTTGTCCGAGAGATTCCCCGCCAAAATCTTCTAAAACCAGTCCTAATCGGTGGTCAAAGGTTTCGAGACTGATGGCTTTAACGATGTGTTTGCTATCTAAATTTTTGCGGATTTGATATTCGTGTTTGAGGCGGGTAATCGCTTCGAGTGTCGGATATTCGGCTTTCAGGAATTTAAGAATTGTTGCTGACCGATAAGTTGGTGTCTGTCCGCGATAGATAATTGTTTCGACGCCTTCGTGCAGAATAGAGTCGATGCGGTATTCAGAGAAAGTTAACATAAGTTAATTTAAAAATTAACAGGATCTAAGTCTCATTATTATAACATTAAGTTACCTGGGCTTTGTGATCCCGATCGTGTATTTTTTAATCGCATCACAAGTAAAATACACCAAATATGGGCGCTTTAAGTTGGGAGTTGCACGTTGACTCGCAACGTGCAACTCCCAACTTAAATAAATTTTCAAGGCTGATTTTCAATCGTTTACTACCGTAACTTCACTGACATGAATAATTGATTCGGGTTCCGGTAAAATGCGGACGCGGGCGAATTTTAAACCGCTGACTCCTTGTTGTGATTCTACCGTGCCCGTCTGAACTTTTGGTTCTACCCAACCTTCGCGAGACAAGTAGCGCAAGTATTGTTGGTACTCTTCCCATTCGTCTTCGGTTGAATAAACTACCGTTAACATTCCCGGCTGGGTAATCCGCTCTTGTGCGTCTTTGTCAACGGCTTTTTCGATCCGCTTTTTCACGAGTTCGTAGCGGATGTCGCGAGTGCCTTTTACGTCAAACATTTTTGGCTTTTCATTAGCTAGTATGCTAAACTAACAATCAAACTGCCAAGTAAGCAAACATCTAACTCGGAAGTTTTCAAAGTTTCTAAATCCGTAAGCAGAACGTTTAATCAACTTGAGCTTATTGTTGATGCCTTCGACAACACCACTCGTAGTCTTATAATCGAAGTAAGCAATAATCTCATCTAGCCAACGAATAATAGACCTCTTGCAAAAGTCATTCTGAAAGGCTAAGTTCATAGTTATAGATGCCTGCAATCAGGTTGAAGCGTAAACCAAATCTACGTCGGCGATTTCGGTAACGTTCCGACAAAATCCGAAAAATTTTCAGCCTCCTATTAACGTATTCAATAATAATTCGTTGGCTTGCCAGAGTACGATTTTCCTGCCGTTGAACCTGAGATAAATTAGAGCTTTTGGGCTTTTTAGTAGGGATCTGACTATTGGCATGAAGTTTGGCAATTCCTTGATAACCCTTGTCACGCCAAAGCTTAATTGTAGTGGCTAGCCTGACTTTACTGAAGAATGAATAGTCACAAGGAATGCCTTCTGCCTTTACCACGAAGCTCTGCAGATAATTGCTCCCGTCTTTTGATTGACCACTAATTGCGACTTCAATGTATGATACTTCTTTTTGCCGGAAAACACTTGTCGTTGTTTTTTTTTGGACGCTCGACTGGGCTTTCGGTCACATCGACCACAACTACTTCTAAAACTGAGTCCGGTTGCAGCAGTGCTTTCTTTCCGGGTAAGCTAAACCGACCTGAACGAATTAATGTTTCCTCTACGTGTCTGACGATCCTGAACGCAGTGGATTCATTGATGTTCCAGCTTTGAGCAATGTGAAAGTAGGTACGGTACTCTCGCCAATATTGTAATGCCAGCAGTACCTGGGAATCGGTGCTCAGTTTAGGCGGGCGACCGGGTTTGCGTTTCTTGCGTTTCTGTTGTTCGCTTTACTGACACCATTTCATCAAAAGTTGTAGACCCAACGCCAAAGAATCGCTTGAAGGCTTCTGGCTTTAAACTTTGCACTTGTTCGTAAGTCATCAGTTTTTCCTCTCAATCACCTTACTATTGCCCTTATTGGGGACTTTTGCAAGAGGTTTTTTGTGGAACAGGCCCGAAAGCCTGTTCATGAAAATGGTGCAACATATGAGTTAACTAAACGGCAGGGCGATCGTAAATTCCGTCCCTTCACCCACAACAGAATCACAACTCAAACAGCCGCCGTGGGTTTCTACCACAATTTGGCGGCTGATAGACAACCCCAACCCCGTACCTTTCCCAACACCTTTGGTAGTGAATAAATGGTCAAAAATATGCGCTAAAATTTCTTCGGGAATTCCCCTGCCATTATCTCTAATCTTAATCACAACAGTTTGATTTTCATCATCCATCTCTGTTTTGATGGTAATGATATTAGGCGCCAGTTTAATCTCCGCCAAATTCCGAACTTTATTTGCTTCCTCAAAACAGTCGATCGCATTTGCCAAAATATTCATAAACACCTGATTCAACTGTCCCAAATAACACTTAACTTTCGGGATATTGCCATACTCCTTAACTACTTGAATCAGCGGACGGTCTTGATTTGCTTTTAATCGATGCTGTAAAATCATTAAAGTGCTATCAATTCCCTCATGGATATCTGCCGACACTTTTCGGGTGGTGTCCGCACGGGAGAACGTGCGGAGAGAAGTGCTAATATTGCGAATGCGATCGCACCCAACTTTCATCGACCCCAGCATTTTCGGTAAATCTTCTATAAGATACTCTAAATCGATATCCTCAGCATCCTGTGCGATTTTTGAGCTAGGATTAATCACTTCTTCCTGATATAACTTCAAGTGGCTAATTAAATCGCCCACAGCCGCATTAGCTTCGGTAATATTCCCCGAAATAAAACCGACTGGATTGTTGATTTCGTGAGCGACACCAGCAACCAGATTGCCCAGAGCAGACATTTTTTCACCTTGAATTAGCTGCAATTGTGCTTGTTGCAGTTCATTGAAAGATTTTTCTAACTGTTGAGATTTCTCTTGCTCGCGCGCGTACAAACCAGCATTTTCTACAGCAATAGCAACTTGAGAAATTAACACTTTGAATACTTCTACTCTTTCTGCTGTAAAAGCTCCTACTGTCACAGCATTTTCTAGATAAATTATTCCCCGCCGCTGAGATTGATAAATAATCGGCAAACAGAGAATTGATTTGGGTTGATATTTCAGAATATAGGTATCTACCTTAAAAGGTTCGGCGACAGTCGCATTGTCTAAAACCAGATGCTTTTGGCTGCGGTGTACGTAATTAATCACAGACAGGGGAACATCTTGACGATTTTCTACGGGAATAGAGGGTAAAAGTGTTACTTTATCATCCGCAAAACTGCCAGTAGCTTCTATGCAGAGGATATCGTTTTTCAGCAGCAGCAGCACGACTTTTTGAGCCGCCGCATTTTCTAAAATAATTTTGATTAATTTGGTCAACAATTTTTCTAGAACAATTTCACCGTTAATGGCTTGCGCCGACTTAATAAAAGTAGCTAAGTCTAAGAAATCGCCTAAACTACTACTGGTAGTATTTCCAGTGGTAGTGCGGGTGACATCGAGGGTTGGGGTTTGAATTGCGCGCGTCTGTGCTGCTAAGAAAGGATGTATTGATTCTAAGTGTTTAACTTTAGCTATGGCTCCCCAATGGATATATCCATAATAGGCTTTAGTCAGATATGCTTGAGAAACTATCTCTTTACCCAAAGCTTGATAAAATTCTCCTGCTAATTCATAGGCTAATGCTTCCTCTTGAATGTAACCGTTTTTGGCTGCTCCATCAATTGCGCGATCGTACAATTCCATTGCTTCAGTATTTTGCCCCAAAACTCGCGCTGTTTCCGCTGCTACCAAGTCGTATTTGTGTTGATAGTTCATCGGAGCATGAACTGCCCATTTTTTCATCGTTTTTTGGTTCTGTACAACTTTTTCCAGATATTGCTTTTGCTCCCCTTTGTCCGCTTGGGGATACAAAGCGAGAAGAGTGAGAGAGGAGTAAAAATTATTTAGGGACACTACATAAAATCCGGCTGCAACTTCTTCATATGTCTCAAATAACCTTGAGTTTTCCAAGGCTGTCGCGTAGTTTCTAAAGATAAAATTAAGCTGAGTTTTGACATTATAAACCACACTAACTAAAAAAAAGCTTTGAGATTCTATTAAAACCGGGAGTGTTTTTAATTCATTAAAGTTATCGCCGACTAAATCGCAGGTTTCGACAGCTTGACCGCGCAAATTGAGGGCTGTCTGCCTGCCTATACTTATATAAGGTACAGCAAATTCTAGTTGAGATTGCTGCATTAGTTTCATATATTTACCAGTCTCCTGCTCCACCAAATCTAGAGGCTCTCCTATCGACAGTTTTTTGAAAGAATATTCACCTATAGAATAACCAGCATATTCCAACTCTCCAGTTTCCATCCCAGTTTGAAAACCTTCTTTTAGATCGCCTAATCCTGACTTGACAGAGGCTTTCCAGTGGTTAATAAAAGAACCAAAGGTTGCATAAACTCTACTTTTGATTGAACGGGATGGAAATTTGTCTAACAGCCTAATTGCCAGTTGACCGAATTGGTATGCCAAACTAATGTCCCCTAGCTTGCACATAATTACGCCATAATAAACGTAGGCAATACTTGCATAAGGCGAATTACCATATTTAATGCACAGCTTGACCATCCTAGATGCCAGTAGCGGTACCAGGCGGGGCTTGGTCGGAACAGCACTGCTGAGAATCCCTGATAAAATCCGCATGGCTGCTTGTTTTTCGGGATCGATCATTTCTGGCAAGTTAGCTAAATCCTCAATTCGTTTCAATCCTAAGCTCAGTTTTGTATTAATCAGTCCCGCCACAATATTTAGCGGCTTGGGATTTTGAGGAAAAGAAATGCCTAACAGTTTCAGGACTTCCAGTCCTGTATTGAGTGCTTCTACAAGTCTATTCTGAGCGTTATAAGACTGAATTTGAAGTTCATAAACATTAACTTTGTCCAGTAATCTCTTAGAGTTTTGCAGTACAATATCAACCATATTTTTTGAAACTTCATAGTTTATATTTAAGTATTCAGCTTCTGCTGTTGACTCGTAAATTGCTAACGTCAACTCATAGTGAGTTTGCCAAGAATCCGCAGGCAGTAATTCCATAGCCACCCGCAAATACCTAACAGCAGCTTCATAAGCACTCGCGGCTTTTGCCTTGCGTCCAGCAGTTAAATTTAATTTTGCTAACTGCATCTTTTCTGCTGGCTGGCTAATCGTGTCAATTCCGACATTCAATTGATTGACGAGATCGAAGATGTTTTCTTCTAGCTTGTCTGGTGGAGTATTCTGTAACAGTAATTGACCAATTTTTAAATGGGTGGATTGCTTTTGGTCTTCGGGAATTAGCGAATATGCGGCTTGCTGAACGCGATCGTGCAAAAATTTGTAACTAACCCGCGATGTGTCTAACTTGAGATTAATTGATTCGGCTCGATCGAAAACTAAAGGAATACGATAAGCATCGCTCAAGGGCAGAATTAACCCTGCTTGCAAAGCTGAATAAAGTTCAGTAGCTGTAGTATTAGGTGACTTTTCGCGAACAAGTGACAGCACATCTAGAGCAAATTTATCTCCCACGCAAGCTGCTAGCTTCAAGGCTTCTTGCGTGGGTTCGGGCAGCTTTTCAATGCGAGAAGCTACCAGTTCCACCACACTTTTATCGGTAATTCCAATGGCTTGGATTTCATCGATACTCCAATGCCAGCCACTTTGACTTCCCTCATTTGTAACGTGATTAAATTTAAATGTTAAAAGAGAGTCTTGATAAAGTGCTTGGAGTAATTGGGTCAAGAAAAAAGGATTGCCGCCCGTTTTATTCCAGATTAACTCGGCTAGATTTGTTACTTTTTCTGTGCAAGTGTTAAGTGTTTCAGTGACTAATTCAGTCACATTTTCTAAATCCAGCGGTTGCAGCACGATATTGTTGACAACCGTACCCGTCTTTTCAATCTCTTCTACAGTCTGAATTAAAGGGTGGGTCGGACTAACTTCATTGTCTCGATAGGCACCGATTAGCAACAAATATTCTTGGTCAGGGTCAGTTATCAGTATTTGCATCAACTTTAATGTTGCTGAATCTGCCCACTGCAAATCGTCTAAAAAGATAACTAGGGGGTGTTCTTTTTGGGCGAAAACGCGAATAAATTCTTTGAATACCCGATTGAATCGATTTTGGGATTCTACGGGGGCGAGTTCTGGGACTTCTGGCTGTTTGCCGATGATTAATTCAACTTTGGGAATTACGTCGGCAATTACTTGGCCGTCTGTTTCCAGTGCTGTTAAAATTTTAGTGCGCCATATTTCTAATGAAAGTGTACTTTCTGTTAGCAATTGCCGCAGCAAGGAGTTAAATGCTTGGATTAATGAGGCATAAGGAATGTTGCGTTTTAATTGGTCAAATTTGCCGCTGATGAAGTAACCTTCTGACCGGGTAATGGGTTTGCTAACTTCGTTGACTACGGCTGATTTACCGATGCCTGAGTAGCCTGATACTAGCATTAATTCGCTGCTTCCTGATGGTGGGGGCGGGTTTTGTTCTAAGGTTGCTGGTTTAGCTAACAAGTTGTTAGCTAAACCCGCTCTTACACGTTCAAATGCTGCTAGCAATTCATTAACCTGATTTTCCCGACCGTACAATTTTTGAGGTATTAACAATTGGCTGAGAATATCTAAGCGTCCGGGGATGAAGTCGGCAATTTGTCCGGTGGTTTCTAACTGATGCAAACAATTTTCTAAGTCTGCTAACAATCCGGCCGCACTTTGATATCTATCTTCGGCATTTTTTGCCATCAATTTCATTACTATCTCAGAGATGGCGACAGGTATTTCTGAATTGATTTGATGGGGATATATTGGTTGAACAGCGATGTGGCTATAAACTATTTCTAAGGGGTCGCTGCTGGGGAAAGGCAATTTTCCTGTCAGCATTTCATATAATGTGATTCCAAGGGAATAAAAGTCTGTGCGGTAGTCGAGGGTGCGGTTCATTCTCCCGGTTTGTTCGGGTGACATATAGGCTAAAGTGCCTTCGACGGAGTTGGGATTGTTAAATTGCGGGTTTTCTTTGTTGAGTTTTGTGGCAATGCCGAAGTCGGTGATTTTTACTTGTTTTGTTTGCGAGTTAATTATGATGTTGCTGGGTTTGATGTCTTTGTGAATAATGTGCTGAAAATGCAGGTATTGTAAGGCTTTGACTATTTGAATGAGGATGTTTAAATTTGCTTGCAGGCTCAACGTCTCTTTTTCCAGGAGTTTTGCGAGGGATTTCCCGCCAAAGTCTTCTAACACGATTCCTAATCGGTGGTCAAATGTTTCGAGACTGATGGCTTTGACGATTTGTTCGCTGTCTAAATTTTGGCGGATTTGATATTCGTGTTTGAGCCTGGTAATGGCTTCAAGTGTGGGATATTCGGCTTTGAGGACTTTCAGAATTGCTGCTGGCCCGTCTGTCGGTGTTTGTCCGCGATAGATTATTGTTTCGACGCCTTCGTGCAGAGTAACATTGATTTGGTATTTGGAGAATTTCAACATAACTTGAAT
The DNA here is from genome assembly GCF_036700785.1 of Microcoleus sp. S28C3. Classification (NCBI taxonomy): domain Bacteria; kingdom Bacillati; phylum Cyanobacteriota; class Cyanophyceae; order Oscillatoriales; family Microcoleaceae; genus Microcoleus; species Microcoleus sp. S28C3. The sequence goes on from NZ_JAUBPO010000026.1 coordinate 34,013, forward strand.
TATTAATTACAGGATCTAATTTTCATTAGATTAACACTACTTTATCTTGATTTGCTGTGATTCAGATCGTGTAATTTTCGCTACAAAATTACACCGAAGATACACTAAGTGACAACGCGGCAGTGTTCGCGGGTGTAAACAAAAATCTTAAATGTAATATCGGTCGTGTGAGTCCAGAATGATTTCGCTCCGCCCTTTTTAAGGATTGAAGCGATCGCACTCCGCTTAAAATAGGAGGGGATGGGAGCGATCGCACTCCGTCTTAAACAGGCAATTGAGCGCGTTCTCAATCGGTAACAACCGTAACTTCACAGATAGTAGAAAGTGATTCTGGTTCCGGCAAAATACGCACGCGGGCAAATTTCAAACCGTTGACTCCTTGTTGTGATTCTACCATGCCCGTCTGAATTTTTTGTTCTACCCAACCTTCGCGAGACAAGTAGCGCAAGTATTGTTGGTACTCTTCCCATTCGTCTTCGGTTGAATAAACTACCGTTAACATTCCTGGCTGGGTAATCCGTTCTTGTGCGTCTTTGTCAACGGCTTTTTCGATCCGCTTTTTCACGAGTTCGTAGCGGATGTCGCGAGTGCCTTTTACGTCAAACATTTTTTCGGTGTTTTCGTTGTGAAAAATGTCGATTGTGGTATTCTGCACTAAGACTAAATGTGTTAGTTCCATGTTAATTTGAGACTCGGCTTGCAATCGAAAAACTGCTCGGGCACAGTCGCAAATTGCTCGCAGTTGTTCGTACCGCAAACTGTGCAGGTGAAACGGGCTGAATTTGGGGTCGATCGATTTTCCTGCATAAATCATGTGATCGATGCCGTCGGTGCATTCGATGTCACAGTAGTGGGGGAGAATTTGCTGCATTTTTTCTTGCCAGCGGGCCCAGATTTCTTGGAGTTTGGTGCTGATTAGGTTTAGCATTTGGTCGTAGCGGGTACGATCGCTGTAAACGCAGTTGTGTTCGTTTTCACAGGCTGCTCGGTAAGCTTCAACTGCTGCCTGAACCCTGGGGGCACACTGCACAAAATAGTCAAAATATACTTCTAAACGGTTGTTTAAATATTCGGTTGCTCGCACCTCCATATCGACTGTTACTTTTTGTTTTAAATGCTGGATGTAGTCGAGCAAATCGAGCCGCAGTTGCTCGCCCAGGTGGGTAGTTTGTGTTTCGCAAACGGCATCGGCTACGACTAAACCTAAGCGGAATTGTTCGAGCAAATCAGTTTGAATGGCTCGGTTTCTTTCGTCGCTAGAACCGCGAATGTCCGAAATTCCGTACAGCGGATAAACGTCAGCAAATACGATTGTATCTGGGGGCAGTCCCCAACTTCGCCTTTCTGCTTCTTGGGCGAACCGCCACTCGACTGCGGGGTGGATGTTGTGAATGTGGGTAAACCGCTCTTGGATGGCTTGCCGCAGGGCTGCAATGAAGGCGGGAATGAGTTCTTGGGCGTGTTGAGCGTCAATGCCGTTGAAGTGGTTGGGCCGATCGCACAACAGCCCCACGACACCCAAAATCCGCTGCCCGCACCCCTCGCGGGTGACGGATTTGACTACCAGGGGCACGAGCAACATCGATCGAGTCCCCCTTTTGCGCAAAGTTCGATCGCACTCGGTTTCGCAGTCCCTGCGCAAGTCTGGCACGTTCCAAACTTGATTTGCTGCTGTGGCCTTCAAAAAGTGAGAAGCTTCTAGCGAGTGCATTGAATAAAGAATCGGCTGCAAATGTTGGCCGTCTTTTGCAACTAATAGCTGTACCTGATCGCCGTCGGGCCGCAGCAGCAAAGTGCCGTCAGCATTGAAGAGCGATCGCAAACACCGATCGATTTTCTCAAATTTGTCTGGCCCCAGCATCGAATCTCGATCGATCAATAACTGAGTCAGCCGCCGAATTTGCTCCTGCACGGTGACATCAAAACCTTCTAGTAGCAGCAAACCTTCTACGCGGTAATTATCCAAGTGCAATCGATCGGCTAAATTTTCTAGTTGATTCGGCTGCATCAGCCAAGCTTCCCGTTCCGCAACAGGCATTAATCTTAAAGAAATATCCGCAAATTCATCTATTTTTGAGTCAATTCGAGTAATTTTTAACTGTTCCGAACCCAGCCAAAACTCAATAAATCTGGGTTCTCGGCGTTTGGGGTTTTTTACACTCGCCGTGACGGGTTCGTCTAGCACCCGCAAACCGTCGATGTCAATTTGATAATATTGCTTAAATACCCAGTGCAAAAGGTGGTTGCGGTACAATTGTTCTGCTGTTTTGCCGCCCCAATCCTCGAACAGTTCCAGCAGAGTGATGTCAGTTTCTGCAAACCAACCGTTGGTAGATTGAGTTGCCAAGGACGTTCCCTCCCAACCGGCCAAGCGACAAAATGCCGCGTTAGCATAACGCAGGGCAAAAGTTCCCGGTTCCATTACTGCGATTAAAACGCGGCGGTCGCCGAGAAATTGAAACAGTCGCTTTAAATCTTGTTTCCACGTTTTCAAGCATTCAATTTCAGCAGGTTGGCTGGGTACTTGACCCGCCAAAGCTTCCAGTAGCTGTTCTATACTTGGTTCGCTCGGCAGATTGTTACTGTCTTGCTCTGTTGGGGTGATATCTGTCGCTGGCAGTGATTTTACGGAGTTGTTGTTGTTTTGATGGGCAGACGATTTAGGAGTAGACATGAGTAAAACACCTGAAAGCAGTGGATTTTGCCAAAAAAAGTCAGCGATCGGCGATTATGGCTTTGTAAAGAGCTTAGATCCTGTTTGTAAAGTTTGTGTGTGGGTATGGAAAACTGGGTGTTTTCTCGGACGATGGGCCCCTGGGGCTTTGACTTTTTTCCACAAACAACCTCTCAGCCTCGACGTTATAGGTGATATTAACGTGTTTACCGCGTGGGGGGTAACACCCATTATAAGCGGTAGATACTAGCGGATAGTGTCAGCAACTAATGCTATTTGACTCAGAGGTGAGATATATAGCAGCTTTGGGTTGAATGAGGCACAGCCCTGGTAATTGGTAATTGGTAATTGGTAATTGATAATTGGTAATTGGTAATTGGCAAGCAGGTGACAAGTCACTAATCTAGTAAATAAAAATTGGCAAACAATCCAAATAAACTTGCTATTTCGCAATCCAAGAATTAAAATATATAATACAGCTAACAGCATTTGTGAAAGGACATAGTTATGGCTTTAACGACTAACAATCTCATCGGGGATTTGACTGGATTTCCTGTATTTGCGGGCGGGGGACCGCGTTTTTTGGGATTCGCTACATCCGATGAAATTGACGTAGAGGATGGAACTTTGTCGTCTTTTCCCTGGGGAGTTTGGGGACTCGACGGCAACGATACCATAGGAGGTTCGTCGGATTCCAACGAACGGCTGTTAGGAAATAACGGCAATGATGTTATCGGCGGTGGTGGCGGAAATGACATAATTTACGGCGGTAAAGATAACGATCGCCTGGATGGAAATGATGGCAACGACGTAGTTAGGGGCGACGCCGGAAATGACATTATCTTTGGAGGGTTCGGGAACGATATCCTGCGGGGAGGGCAAGGAGACGACGATTTAGACGGCAATGAAGGCAACGATTTTTTAGCTGGCGATCGGGGAGTTGACGTGCTCACGGGGCGAGCCGGTGCTGACATATTTGTGCTCAGAAGCAACGAAGGATTTGGAGTCAATGGAGCCGATATCATTACAGATTTTAGGTTTGACGATGGCGATCGCATCGGTTTGACTGACGGTTTAACAGAAATAGACCTTTTCTTTGAAAACGACAATCTAATCGCTTACGAAAACGACGGATTTGTAAATGATATGGTGATTCGCAACCGAAGAGACGGACTGATTTTGGGAGTAGTTTTGAATGTGGATAACTTTGAACTTGTCGGTGCATTTGAACAGGCAAGTCCATTTGCTTTGGCAATTAATGGTTCTCAATTCCAGTTTTTGGCTTAGTTATTTGTAGGGAATTAGAGGGGCGATATACCTAGTTCCGGGTAGGGGACACGGCAGTGCCGTGTCCCTACATATCGCGGACAATCTATCTCTAAGCAACCGTACTTTGCAGAATTGATATTAAAACAGTTATCCCTTTAGATATTCATTTACATTCCCGCACGCAGAAACCGAGTTTGGTGGGGAAAATACTGCGTTGAAGCATTAACTGGAGCTATAATTTTTGTTTGGGAAAATGCCTATCAAGGTCGAAAAAAAAGCTTTGAAAGTGTTTCTGGAGGCAGTGCGAGGTTGTTAACCTAGAACATCTACAACTAAAGTAGGGCATAGTAATGCTGGCAATGGCGGAAATATACGAAATGTACGAAATGTCAAGTATAATGAATTGCGTAAACTCCAGCTTCTCCCTAATCTATGGATATTGCTAAAGTTTTAACACTGGCAGATGAGCTAATTTTTGCTAAGACGGGAAAGCATTTAGATTACCTGCAAGAAGCTATTCTGCGGGGAACGTTACAAGACACAACTTACACGCAAATTGCTCAATAAGTTTACTCAAGTCCAAGTCATGTCAGAAATGTCGGTTTACAACTAACTTTGGAAGATACTTTCTAAAGAATAGAAAAAAGATATTACTAAAACAAATTTTAGAGCTGTATTAGAGAAGGGTATAGTTTATAATTATCAATCAACTATTGTTGAAAATATAACAGGTGAGAATGTAACAGTTAATAAAAACCTTAACGTTTGTCGTGAAAAAGCCCGATCGCCCACTTCACCCCAAAACCCCCAACAAATAGCAAAACAGCCGCGCATCGACTTAGGTGACGTACCCGAAATCTCGAAATTTTTCGATCGCACATCCGAACTCACCACGCTCAAACAATGGATTTTGGAAAACCGCACCCGTCTCATCAGCATCTTAGGATTAAGCGGAAGTGGCAAAAGTGCGATCGCACTCCAACTAATCCAACACATTCAATATGAATTTGACTGTATTATCTGGCGAAGCCTCCGCAACGCGCCACCCCTCCAAACCCTCCAAACCGACATAATTAAATTCCTATCGCAGCAGCAATAAACTGAATTACCATATTATTTAATCAACTATTTGCGTTCCTACCGCTGTCCGATCGTAATCGATGACGTGCAAACAATCTTTAGCAGCGGACAACTAGCAGAAACTATCAACCAGGCTATGAAAATTATGGCACTTTCTTCAAACAAATAGCAGAATCATGTCACAACAGTTGCTTAGTTTTGCTCAGTTGGGAAAAACCAAGAGAAATTGCATCATTAGAAGGCGATCGCAAAAGTTGTCAAACATTGCAACTCAATGGTTTAGGCGAACCAGCACGATAAATATTCACAGAAAAAGGTCGAGCTGAATCTCAAAAAAGCTCAGACTTGATCGAGCTTGACCGAGGAAATCCCTTGTGGTTAAACATAGTATCTGCTGCAATTAAAGACTTATTTAGCGGCAATATTTCTGAATTTTTATCCTATGATAGCCTAGTTTTTGGAGACTTAGAATATTTGTTTCACAAACATTTTCAGCGCTTGTCAGACTCCGAAAAACAAGTAATGCCCTGGTTGGCAAATCAAATGAAAGCAGTCGAAATCTCCAAAAAACCAGCCCTTCTGGAATTATCCCCTTCAGAATTCCTCAAAGCCGTCGAATCCTTGAGACGGAGGTTATTAATTGAAAAAGTCGAAAATGGCGATCGCACCATCTTCACACTTCAACCAGCGATCGCAGAATACATAAAAACTCACATCTTATAGCAGTTTTAAGAACAGGCAAGATGCCTGTTCCACAACACATGAATAATTTGCTTGTGGGGTGGGCTTCTAGCCCGCCCTGAAAGGATTATTGAAAAATTAGCAAAACATTAATCCAAACAGCCCCATTTAGCCCTAAAATAAAAAAGACTGACTAGCCTACATTGCCCTATGTTTGAAGCCCTCGCCGATCGACTCGAATCCACCTGGAAAAAACTGCGCGGACAAAATAAAATCTCCGAGTCCAACATCCAAGACGCGCTCAAAGAAGTCCGCCGCGCCCTCCTGGAAGCCGATGTCAACCTCCAAGTAGTCAAAAACTTCATCGGAGAGGTCGCAGCCAAAGCACAAGGCGCAGAAGTCGTTTCAGGCGTCCGTCCCGACCAACAATTCATCAAAATCGTCCACGACGAACTCGTGCGCGTCATGGGGGAGACCAACGTACCCCTCGCCACAGCCGAATCCGGGCCCACAGTTATCCTGATGGCGGGTTTGCAAGGAACAGGGAAAACCACCGCTACCGCCAAACTAGCGCTGCACCTCCGCAAACAAAATCGTACCGCACTGCTAGTCGCAACCGACATTTATCGACCTGCGGCGATCGATCAATTGCTCACACTCGGCAAACAAATCGACGTACCAGTATTTGAATTAGGCAAAGACATTGACCCCGTAGAAATTGCCCGCCAAGGCATCGAACACGGCAAACAAATCGGCATTGATACCATCATCGTCGATACAGCAGGCCGCCTGCAAATCGACCAAGACATGATGGCAGAATTGGCCCGCATCAAACAAACAGTACAACCACACGAAACGCTGTTAGTTGTTGATGCCATGACCGGCCAAGAAGCAGCAAATTTAACCCGCACCTTTCACGAACAAATTGGCATTACCGGCGCAATCTTAACCAAATTAGACGGCGACAGCCGCGGCGGTGCAGCCTTATCCGTCCGGCAAATATCCGGCGCGCCGATTAAATTTGTCGGCGTCGGCGAAAAAGTGGAAGCCTTGCAACCATTTTATCCCGATCGCATGGCATCGAGAATACTCGGCATGGGCGATGTCTTGACGCTAGTAGAAAAAGCGCAAGAAGAATTCGACATCGCCGACGCCGAAAAAATGCAAGAGAAAATGCTCACGGCAAAGTTTGACTTTACCGACTTTCTCAAGCAGACCAGACTGTTAAAAAATATGGGTTCCCTCGGCGGCATCATGAAAATGATTCCGGGGATGAACAAACTCTCAGACGAACAAATGCGGCAGGGAGAAGTGCAGCTAAAACGCACCGAAGCCATGATTAATTCGATGACAGTTGAAGAACGCCGGAACCCCGAACTTTTAGCAAGTTCTCCATCCCGCCGCCGCCGCATCGGCAAAGGCGCGGGCTACGCTGAAAACGACGTAACTAAGCTGGTGAGCGACTTCCAGAAAATGCGCACCATGATGCAGCAAATGAGTCAAGGCAACTTCGCCGGAATGCCCGGAATGCCCGGAATGCCCGGAATGGGCGGCCCCGGAATGCAGCCCGGTGCCCGCGGCTATATGGGTGCCCAGCAGAAGAAGAAAAAGAAAAAAGATAAGCCCAAGAAAGGTTTCGGACAGTTGTAAAAAGTGGGGGCGGGTTTCACCAACAATAATTGCCTAAAACCGATAATCTTGTAAACCTGCCCCCACCCAGTCCGAGATTCCTTTATTAGTATTGGTGGAATATGTAAGAACTATCAAACTTTAACTCTTTTCTTGTTGCCAGTTTCTACCTGAAAAAAGCCTGCTACTCAACCAGAAACCCTATCTATAAAATTGCCAAATTCGATCGGGCTTCTTGTCAGTAGCGAGCAATTCGAGGCCCTAGCATTGGCAAATCCGGACTTGAGATTAGAGAGAACCCCAGAAGGAGAATTAATAGTGAATCCACCTAGAGTAGGAGAATCAGGTCAGAGAAACCTTAGTATCAGTACGCAACTAGGCAACTGGTGCGAAACACACTAAGATTTAGGAGAAGGCTTTGACTCTTCTACTGGATTCATCCTCCCCAACGGTGCTCGCCTTTCTCCCGATGTTTCCTGGGTGAGTCGAACTCGCTGGGAAGCCTTGACACCAAAACAGCGCAAAGGCTTTGTTACCCTGTGTCCCGACTTTGTAGTAGAATTGCGATCGGCATTCGATAGTCTCTCCACCCTTCAAACTAAGATGCGGGAATATACGGATAACGGCGCCAGATTGGGCTGGTAGATCGATCGGCAAAACAGGCAGGTAGAGATTTATCGACACCAAGCAGAAGTAGAAATATTAATCAATCCTGCCGAGTTATCTGGGAAAGACGTATTGCCAGGATTTGTGTTGAATTTAAGGCAAGTAATGATTATTTTGGGGTAGGGAAATGGCATTGCCGTGTCCTCCGCTACAGTTTTTTTAACTTTTGAAAAATAGACGCATTTTGGCGATCGATCTGTTTACCGAAAATTCCTTTTCAACGAGGTAAACTAGATGTGATGCCAGCTTAATAGCCCTACTTTTCGGCCTAATAGTTCGGTTGCCTTGAAGCTGTCTACAGCTTTAGAAAATAAATATCCTTGCCCCAACTCACACCCCAACTCTCGCAGTTTCTGTAGCTGTGTTGGCGTTTCTATACCTTCTGCCACGATATCCATACCTCGGCTGCGAGCCAGCGTCACGATCGTCTGAATAATTTCTACGCCACTGTTGTCTGCCCCAATGCGGCTGACAAAAGAGCGGTCAATCTTTAAAGTATCAATGGGAAACTCGTGTAAGCGGCTTAAAGAAGAGTAGCCAGTGCCAAAGTCGTCGATACACAACAGAATGCCTAGAGCTTTTAGCTGCTTCAACATCTTTTCTTCCCTGGATACTGTTTCTAAAATGCAACTTTCAGTAATCTCTAGTTTGAGAGAGTAGCTTGGAATTCTAGTCTGCTGCAAAAGCTCCTCAATTCGATTGAGTAGGTTTACTTGCTTGAGCTGCACGGCGGAAAGATTGACATTAATCGCCAAGGGAGGTGTTTGGGGAAACTGTTGCTGCCAAATACTCATCTGGTGACAAGCTTCCTGCAAAACCCACCACCCCAGTTCATTGATCAAACCAGTTTCTTCCGCCACAGGGATAAACTCGGCAGGCGGGTAGATCTTACCAGATGGGTGATACCAGCGCACCAAAGCTTCAAAGCCACTGAGTTGCCCCGTACAAAGCGAGACAATTGGCTGGTAGTGAAGGCAAAATTCTTGTAGCGCGATCGCCCTTCTCAAGTCATTCTCCAACTGCAAGCGCGTCATAGCAACAGTTTGCATCGCTGGATCGAAAACTTCGTAACGCCCTCTGCCTTCAGCTTTAGCATAATACATTGCGATATCCGCATCTCTGAGCACGTCTTCTGGGCGATCGTAACCCATTGTGCTCAGAATAATCCCAATGCTGACCTGAGTAAATACTTCATAATCATTCAAATTAAACGGCTGCCTTAATTGGTTTTGGATGCGTTCGGCCACCCTGATTGGTTCATCAAGATCTTTAATATCTTCTAGCAATAGCACAAATTCATCTCCTCCAAACCGCGCAACTACATCTGTGTGGCGTAAAGAAGCTTGCAGTTGACGAGCAACGCTTTTTAGTAATTCATCCCCAACCAAATGTCCGAGGCTATCATTTACAACTTTAAAGCGATCGAGGTCAATAAATAGCACCGCATATAAATAATCTTTACGTCTGTACGACAAATCGATCGCCTGTTGCAGCCGATTCATAAACCAAGCACGGTTGGGCAAATCCGTTAGAGCGTCGTGAAAAGCATCATGTCCTAATTTTTCTTCCCTTTGCAACAACAGAACTTGAGCCTGTTTAAGCTCGTTGCAGGCTTGTCTAAGTTCAGCCGTTTGAGAAGCCACCCGTTCCTCTAATTCAAAAGTGAGTTTCTGCAAGGCGGCTTCCGCCTCTTTTCGGGCTTCAATTTCCTCTTTGAGAAGCACATTTTGCTCTTCCAGGGTCTTGGTCAAATTTCGCAGTCTCAGGTGTAGTTGCACGCGGGCTAGGACTTCCTCTTGCTGAAAGGGTTTGGTGATATAATCTACTGCCCCCATTGACAGGCCTTTAACCTTATCCACGCGATCGGTAAGACATGTCATAAAAATCACAGGGATATCTTTCGTTGCCACCGATGCTTTTAAGCGGTAGCAGGTTTCAAACCCATCTATCCCCGGCATCATCACATCTAACAATATGATATTTGGCGAAACTTCTTGTAGCTTTTCAATAGCACTTTCCCCATCCTTAGCAACTAAAACTTTGAAGCCTGACTCCTTAAAAAAATCGAACAGAAGTTTGAGGTTATTCGGGTGATCGTCAACAATTAAAATTACATTGTCTTTTGGGGTAAGCATTTTATTTTCCAAAATGTGTTTTTACAAAAGCTAGTATTTCTTTTTCTTCAAAATTTTTGGCAAATTGCAATAGTTTGTTAGCAAAGGGTAGATAGTTGCCGTGTATCTGCTTGAGTCTATTGGCTTCCTGCTCCACAGCTTCAATATCGCCGATTCGAGCCGCATTAAATAGCGCTACAAGCTCTGTTGATGGCGGTATCACCAGCTCACCACTTTGAACATTTAATAAATTAGTGAAACCTTCCTGCTGTTCGTTCGCCAAATCAGCAGGTTGCTCGTAAATCCATTCTATTTGCAAATAAATCTTTAATACTTCTAGCAATTCTTCTACTTGGATAGGCTTTGACAGGAACTCGTTACAACCTGCTTCTTGGCTATTTTGCCGATCGAAGTTAAACACGCTAGCGCTGGATGCTATCAATATTACATCTTTAAACTCTGATGATTTCCGAAAGCGCCGGGACATTTCCAATCCATCCATTCCTGGCATCACTAAGTCTGTAATAATCAGATCTGGTTGAAAATCAGTGGCTTTATCTAAACCGTCTTGTCCATTACAAGCTTCCATGATTTTAAAACCTAGTGGTTCTAAAAGATTCTTAATAAAACCTCGATTTTCGCATCGATCGTCTACTAGCAAAATTTTATTTTTATTTCCTTTGAAACCCCTTAAATTGGTTGAATTATTAATCGAACGTTGAGCAATATATTTGGATGATTCAGTCAACTCTAAATCAAGGTAAAAAGTGCTGCCTTTATCGAGTCTACTTTCGACTTTTATTTCGCCTCCCATCATTTGAACAATTTTCTGTGCGATGGCTAATCCTAACCCGGTGCCTTCAGCCTTCTGCTGGCTATTTCCGACTTGCTCAAACGGTAAAAATATTTTTTCTAACTGTTCTGGTGCCATCCCAACCCCAGTATCTTCGATATAAAAACGAATTTTAGTAAGTGGTGATTGGTCGGAGTCTTCCCCGTTACCTATTACACCTACCTTAAAAATAACAGCTCCTTTTTCTGTAAATTTAATAGCATTGCTCAAAAGGTTAATCAAAACTTGGCGCAGTCGTTTTTCATCAGCATTGACAGCGTTAGGAAGTTGATTTAATACTTGATAATTAAATATAATTTCTTTTTGTTCAGCTCGGATGCGGCAGATTTCTACAACCTCGATCAGAAAAGAAGGAAAATTAAAAGTTGAACTGTAAAGTTCCATTTTACTGGCTTCAATTTTAGAAATGTCTAAAATATCGTTAATCAGGGTGAGCAAGTGCGAACCACAATGGTGAATAATTTGGATAGCATCTTTTTGTTGAGGAGTGGTACTTTTATCGCGTTCCATAATTTGAGCGTATCCTAGAATCCCGTTCAGGGGGGTGCGGAGTTCATGGCTCATGTTGGCGAGAAACTGGCTTTTGGCGTGGTTAGCAGTATCAGCGGCAACTTTTGCATCTTTTAGCTCACTTGTCCGTTCTTCTACTCGATTTTCTAACTCTGAGTTAGTATTTTCTAAAGCAGCAAAAGATTCGCGCAATTGCTGTGCCATTTGGTTAAAAGATTGAGCGAGAATTCCCAGTTCATCTATGCCATTTACCTCTACTTCTTGGTCTAATTGACCGCTAGCGATCGCTCTACTTGCTTTACTTAAACGAAAAATAGGATGGGTAATCCAGCGGGAGGCGAAGATTCCTAACAACGTCGCTAGCACTAACGCTAAAATGCAGAGTAGGACTGTGCTGCGGGTATTGGCATTGATTTGCTCCATAAAATCGGCTTCTGGAACGACTACAACAATCAGCCAATCAAGACCTCGACCATCTTGGAATGGGGATACTTGCACGAATTCCCGCTGGCCATTTAGGATGAAGTCTAGTTGCTGGTTGCTGTCAATTTCGTTGAAGTTTCCAAAGCGTTCTATTAAATGCTTCGCTGTACCCTGGATCAAAGGTACGCTGCTTTCAATCGCTTTTAATCTTTGCGTTTTTTTGCTATTTTTGGTGTTAATAAATGGCTTCTCAGCGGTGGAAGAAGCCACTAGCAAGCCAGAGCGTTCTATGATGAAAGTCTTTCCGGATTTCCCAATTTTTAAACTTTGGAGAAAGTCGCCAATTTTTGAGAGAAATAGATCGGTACTTACAACTCCTAGAAAAGTGCCATTTTTGTCGTAAACAGGTTGGCTAGCGGAGATTCCTAGGCTAGGTTGAATAAAATATTGATAAATTTTATTCCATTGGGGTTTGCCTGCAACTTTTGCGGCTTTATACCAGCCTCGAATGCGGGGGTCGTAGTCTGGGTGGGTTTCCTTAAACTGAGTCGGGTTGCCCTCTCTATCTACGCTGACGATCGTATCGATAAAATTAGTAGAGCGATCGGTTATTTCAATAACAACAGTGCCATCATCCTTATATCCAGCACCTGCAAATTCTTTTTTTTCTCCTCCAAAACTGATGTAATTAACGGTGGAAAATTGCTTGAGCTGCCAGAAAAAGTAACTTCTCATCGAACCCATATTGTCTGGATTCCACAACCCAAAGCGGCGAATGGCATCGACGCTGATGGCATTGACCAAGTGGGGCGTTTCCAAGTAAGTGTTTAGTTGTTGGTTGATGCGGGCGAGTACCTCCGTTCGTAATTGGCTAGTAACGTTGTTGACGGCAGTTTTGCCGTTGTGTAGCGAGAACCAACCTGTCAGTCCCACAGCGGCAAAGATTTGCAGGACAAATGGTACGACTAAGACGAGGCGCAGCGGGATTTTTTGAGGGCTTTTTACAAGTTCATGCTCACTTGCGATTAGTGTCATGGCGGAGTCATTTTAGTATGTGGATTGTTTCAATAACAACAGTCGCTCACTGTTGCTTATTTAAAGTTAGTTCTAGGGAAATTATTGATTCCCTCTCTCTTTAAAGCCAATTGATTTCATAATATCTTATTGTTGAATAACTGGAGTGAAATGAGCAGCTAATACTGGTACAGTTGACAAATTTATGAAAAAAAAAACAGCTACCCCATTTAAGACTGAAGTTCCCTAAATCTCAAACGCGGTATATTTTGCTTGGGGTGGCAGTGTGAGCCTACGTGCAGATTGCATTGATATTGAGTACACCTCCATTCACTTGTAGGTCTTGACCTCAATCCTAATTGATCTAAGCATACAATTATAGTCAGGGCTTACGCACGATACGGCCTGAAACCCACCTCCCCCCTGCTGCCCTTAAAAAGAGGGGAACGGCTTGAAAAACTGGTACTTGAAAGCCTACTTGGGAAGGGGCTTTGGGGTATCTATGCGTAAGTCCTAAGCTTACGCCAGCTTAATTGCGGTTTTAAACGGGATCGGTGGCCCGTCCCACAAGGATTCTAAAACTGAGGAAATGGCAAACTAGATGCACAATAGCTTAATAGTCTATAGTGCATAGTATCTAAATCAACCCTAAACTCAACAGTGCCATGAGTTCAGGTTGAATCAGATGCAAAACATAAAAAGATTTGACTGCACGGGCGATCGCCGGAAACATAGGGGGCTGAGCGAGATAGCGTTGAAATCCGCTGTTTGGCAGTTTCGTTTTTTCTTCCAGGCATACGTCTAATCTCCCACACCCCATCTAAAAACGACAGCCGCACCCCGGGAGGTGAGAGAAGCAGTTCAACAGCTTTAAACTCTCTCCAACTTAATCCGTCAATTAAGATAGGTTCATCAAGCCTTTCTACAGTTGTTTCTAAATTGTTGTCATCCCAACCTCTCCTTACTCAATCTCATCTTAATTAGATCTGCGTTTATTGGCGCTCATCTGCCTGCACCTGCGATCGCAATTTTATCTACTTCCCCAAAGTTCCCTTGTACTCGTCCGGTACAAATTCCGTAACTACTTGACCGCCGCCACCGTCGCCTTTGACAATCACAGTTTGATTTTTCAACTCTCCCGCCGCCCTCGGCCCAGTCAAATTAAACACCGGATTGAGTTGCTTGTAAACCACATTTCCTTCGGCGTCGAAAGTCTGGTTAGTTAAATACCACGTTACTCGATCGGTATTTAATTGAGCTTGACGTTTTTCCCCGATTCCTACCACATTTCCCGTCAAATAAAAGATTTTTTTCTCTAAATCTCCCCGCCCCGTATCCCCAGTCATCGTCACCTTTTCCACGCGGTGAAAAACTTTCACAGGCCCGGGCGATATCACAGATTGCGCCGGAAAATTCCAACTCATCAAACTGCTTTCTATTTGCAGCGGCGGGTCTGATGGCATCAACTGAGCATTTTTCGTCAGCGTCGCAATCTTGGTTTTTAAGTCTACATCTACTTGGTCGGCAAAACCGCTGTCTGTGACTTTTTTATCTTTGTATTTGTCAATTTGAGTCGGTTTGTCGCTGTTTACCTTTTGTTGTTCCACAAACCACACTAAGTGCTCGGTTCGCAATTGCAAAGCCGGATCTTTAACATTCGCCACCACAGAGCCGAATAACTCCATCCTCTTAGCCCTACTGAAAACCCGCGCTTCCTTCGCTGAAGCCGTCACCTGTTTGTTCTCTCCCGTCAAATTGTTGCGAACAACTAAGACATCTTCCTTCGGCCGCCACTCCAACTCATTTCCCCGCAATACCACTCCATTTTTAAGGTCAGTAGCGACTATGTTACCTTTGAGAAAAACTTGATTTCCTTCCTGAAATACCTGCCCCGTTTCTCCCTGAATGTCGTAAATTTCTTTGCCGTCCTGAAACAATTTGCCCACAGGCTTCTGAATGTTAACTATCTTTTTGTCTTTGCTGTAAACGGCATTTTGCGAGTTTACTTTCCAGAACGTCTCGCCCTTTTCGTTTGCTTGCTCTAGAGTTACTTTGTTCAAAGTTAAAGTGCTGTTTGACTGTTGAGCAGTTTTGAGATCCTCAGCTAATTTGTTCTTTTGAGTTTCTTGCGGAACCCCACAAGCACCAACCCCCAAAATCAGTGCTGCTAAAAATAGCAGCATCAATTTTGGGGATTTGAGATTTGGGATTTGGGATTTGAGATTAATCATTGGCAAATGGGAATTGGTAATAGGTAATTGGGAATTGGTAATAGGTAATAGGTAATTAATAATTGGGTATTGAAAAACAATTAATCAAAAATTAAAAATGTGTCATGTTTTGTCTAAATTTTTAACTTTTAATTCTCAATGATTTAACCCATTCACCATCACCCATTACCCGTTACTCATTACCCATTACCCATTACGAAATCCCTATCTGTCGTCGTGTTCGTCCATCAAGCTCAGACCCGACAAAGGGCGGTAAGCATAATTAGGGCGCGATGTTTTTTGGATGTCGTCCTTAATCATTTCTAAATCGATATAGCGATCGGCTACATTAATCAAACTGTCGCTCGTCATCGATCGCAAACTCACCACCTCAACCCGCACACCGCGATAGCTCACAGCGTCTACAGCATAAGCCAAATCGCCGTCACCGCTGACCAGAACCGCCGTATCGTAAGACCCCACTAAAGCCATCATATCCACAGCGATTTCTACATCTAAATTCGCCTTCTTAGAACCGTCCGGCAACTGTACCAAATCCTTAGAAATAACCCGGTAGCCGTTGCGGCGCATCCACAGCAAAAATCCTTGCTGTTTTTCGTTAGTGCGATCGACACCCGTGTAGAAAAAAGAGCGCAGCAGCCGCGAACCCGCAGTTAAACGGCACAGCAGCTTAGTGTAATCAATCTCAATTCCTAACTGCAAAGCCGCGTAAAAAAGGTTAGAGCCGTCAATAAAAATTGCTACTCGACCCCGATTTTCTAGCACCTGTTCCGGCGTAAAAAGGTCATTGCTTTCTATTCTATTCAACATGATTCTTATGCCTCAATTTTTATGAAAGATTGGTAAGGAAATAACTGCTAATTCGTAGTCTGTCATAGCGCCTCAAGCGCTGGCTGCCAACTATGAAGGTACTGTTTCAAGCAGTTCGAGCCGCTTAAAAACAGGTTGAGGTTCCCCCAGAGTTTGGTTGGCCGGCAAAGCGCCCCAGGCCGCATGATCTGCAAAATCCGCTAAACTGTTAACTGTAACCCGATCGTTAAAGTCAATTGAAAAACCTAGCTGTTGATAGATAGCGTTGCTGATATTGGGAATAATCGGCGATAAAAGGTAAGATGCTAGTCTAACAGATTCCAGAACAGAATATAGCACTTGTTCGACACTTTCTATCTGTCCCTGCTTGTACAAACTCCAAGGTGCTTGCACGTCAATAAACTTGTTCCCGGCTCGCACTAATGCAAGCACGGCTTCGCAAGCCTTGCTAAAAGCCAACTCTTCGTAAAAACCCGCTACTCGATCGCCCAAATCCAGGCTCATACCCTTGAGAAGGTTGTCGCCGTCAATGTTTTCGCCCGACACATTTGGAACGCAGCCACCGCAATATTTGCGAGCCATGTTTAACGTGCGGTTAAGCAAATTTCCCAAATCATTTGCTAGCTCAGCATTCAATATATTGATAAACCGAGTTTCGTTAAAATCGCCGTCCTCTCCGAACTCAATTTCTTTGAGGAAATAGTAACGCACTGCATCAGGGCCGTATTTCTTGACCAATTCGACGGGATCTAAAGTATTACCCTCCGTTTTCCCCATTTTTTTGCCATCTTTGGTCAAAAACCCGTGAGCGAAGACCCCGCCCGGCACCGACATACCCGCTGACAGCAGCATTGCCGGCCAGTAAACTGCGTGGAAGCGGAGAATATCTTTGCCGATCAAGTGCAGGTCAACCGGCCACCATTTAGATAAAGCATTCTCCAACGTCGGGTCCCTGTCCGGATCTACCAAGGCGGTGACGTATCCCAGCAAAGCGTCAAACCAAACGTATATGGTGTGACTGGGGTCAACCGGTATTGGCAGACCCCATGCCAGATTCACTCTAGAAATCGAAAAGTCTTGCAGTCCAGAGTTGACGAAGCTCAGCACTTCGTTGCGGCGACTTTCCGGCGCGATGAAGTCGGGACGTTCTGCGTACAAGGCCAGCAGTTGGTCTTGATACCGCGACAGGCGAAAAAAGTAATTTTCCTCGTCGCGCCACTCAACTTCCTTGCTGGTGTGGACAGAGCACCGATTTCCTGGCAACAAATCCCGTTCATCTTTGAATTCTTCGCAGGAAACGCAGTACCAGCCTTGTTGCTGGTTCAAGTAGATGTCACCGGAGTTCCAGACGCGCTGGAAAAATTCTTTGACAATGTACTCGTGGCGTCGCGAAGTTGTGCGGATGAAGCGATCGTACTGGATGTCGAGTTGCTCCCAAAGCGCCTCAAACCCCGGAACCACTAAGTCGCAATGAGCTTGGGGCGATCGTCCCAAACTCTCGGCTGTCCGCTGAATTTTCTGCCCGTGTTCGTCAGTCCCCGTCACCAGTAAAACTGATTTGCCCCGCAGCCTCTCAAATCGGGCTAGGGCATCGGCTGCCATAGTCGTGTAAGCGCTGCCAACGTGAGGTAAATCGTTTACATAATACAGAGGTGTTGTGATCGCAAAGGTATTCTTAGTTTTATCGGTCGATTTCATTGAATGCTAAAAGAAAATTCCCTAAATCTCGTTTCGATCTTAACTCAGCGGTTAAATTTTTTATGAAGTGGCAATGAAGCCAAATATACTGCAAGTTATTTGCAATTGTTTAACCCGGGCTATTCCCAAAAGAAATATCGCTTTCATATCAACACTAATCTTTTTTAGTTCTTTTTGACAAACTCTCTAAAATGTCTTAATATTTTGACATTTTGCTGGATTCGGGTTCCGCACGATCGCCGCTCCCGCGTCCTCAATTCATTTTTCGCCACCATCCATAGAGTCGGCGATCGCGCACCCGGTTTGCACCAAAACTCCTCACTTGAGCCGCTAAACCCGCCGTTCGACTGGACGCAGAAACCGGGTTGTTTACAAAACTCTCTCGTCAAGCGCAAAGCTTTAGTTTCTTGTGTCAAAAAGAGTATAAAAGCCTAGGTTTTTTCTCACAAAACCCGGTTTATAAAGGTTGCGAGTGCGTTCACAGATAATAAAACCCCAAGCCAGTTAAGCTTGAGGCTATCAAATTAGGGTGCATCTAACAACGGATTATCCGATCGCCCTCGATCGCCATCAGGAAAACTAACTCGATTTCCGCCAATAGCTTCTGACAAATAATCCGCCGCAGCTTCCACCACCGCGATCGCATTTTCGTAAACCATCCGCGTCGGCCCCAAAACCCCTACACTACCCACCGGCACCGATCCCCGGCGGTAAGTCGAAGAAATCAGAGTACAGCCACGAATTGGTTCTAAAGAATTTTCCGAACCAATACGCACTGTTACCCGCTTCCCGGGGGTGTCCAACTCAGGCGATTCAAAAATCAAAGGCCAAAGCAGTTCTTGCTCTTGTTCGAGCAGTTGCACCAGAGTTTGAACTTGCTGCAGCTGCGAAAACTCAGGTAAGCGCAGCGCTTCTGCCAAACCGCCGATCAGAATCCGCGTGTAGGTTGGATTGCTTTGGCGGCTGCTCAAAGCAGTCAGCATCGTTCCCATCCACTCAGCGTACAGTTCAAAGTCCCGGTCTAACTCGCTCCAGTCTACAGTCGAGAGTTCCGAGAGCGATCGTCCCCGCAACTTGGTGTTCAAAAAATTCGACAAAATCTGCAATTGGCGATCGACGATTTCGACATCAGGCTTGTTACCTTCTGCGTCCCTCGGCAACTGCACCAAAACCGACTGAGTTTCGTAGGCATCCGTCACCACGATCAGCATCACCTTTCCCGGTTCTAGCTGCACCAGTTGCAAGTGGCGCAAGCAAGCCATATTGGTTTGCGGTATGGTGATCATCGCTATGTAACCGCTGATAGTTGCCAGGATTTGAGCAGCGCCGCGGAGTGCGGCGTCCATGCGACCGTCCGACCAATTGAGCTGGTCTAGTACCTGTTCTACCTTGCGGGCCAGCGTATCAGACGGCTGAATCAACTGGTCTACGTAAATTCGGTAGCCGGAGTCAGAGGGGACTCGTCCTGCCGAAGTGTGGGGCTGATAGAGCAATCCAGCTTTTTCAAGAGTCCCCATCGCATTGCGAATTGTAGCTGGGCTGACGCTGAGGTTGAATTCGTCAGCCAAAGCTTTTGAGCCAACGGGTTCCGCTGTTGCTATGTAGTGGCGAACCGTTGCCCAAAGGATGTGTTGTTGCCGATCGGTGAGGTTAACGCGCACAGATATTTAAGCAGAATTAGTATTGAGACAATTTGCCACTATCGAGTCAGAAGCTCTGTCCTTAAGGGCGATCGGGCAGAGTTATCTATTTAAGATAACAGATTTAGGCGAAGGAAGTTCAGCAACGGATTGTGTACTGGATTTTACGGATTGTCTACGGGATTTTACGGATCGATGTTGAGGGAATGAACAGGGAAAAATATTTTAACTTTTAACTTGTAACTTTCAATTTGGGAAGCTTCGCTTCCCCGAACCATATCTGTGCCCAATGCCCGATTCCTCGGTTTCGCTTTACGCAATGCCCTTTAAGTGTGTTCTTGCAGAATATTTTGCAGGTAACTAGCCACTGCATCCGGCTGTTCCACCATTGCCAAATGGCCGCAATCGGGTAGCTCAAGGACATTCTCGCCGCAACCTTGGAACATCCAGTGAAAGCTAGCCAAATGCAGCACGTATTTTGGTTCCATAATTTTGTCTTTAGTGCCGGCAATAAAATAAACAGGCTGCTTTAGTTGGGACACAATTTGTGGCAAGAGGTGAATTTCTGGTTCTGTGGTCGAGTCCAACAAAGCCCCCAAAGCTGCCTCTGGATGAGCTCTCACGAAATCTCTCAAGCGCTGCCGTCCCCAGGAGCGACCGATCGAGCGGGCTACAGAATCCCGCCCAAATACGAAATCTGCTAACGGCAAGTGAGACAGCCAGCCGGGACGCATTTTCACTAGCTGCTTGCCGACCGCTCGAAACCGCTCGAATTCTTCCTTAAGATAGATGCCGCCGCCTGCATTCATGCAGACGACACCTTTAACGCGATCGGACAATTGGCTGGCTCCCCAAAGAGCGATCGTACCGCCCAGAGAATGTCCTACCAGCCAAGCACAAGAAATATCGAGTTTTTCTAATAAAATTGCCAAATCGCGAGCGTAAGCTGCGGGAGTGTAGCAGGAATTTAGCGGTTCCGAATGCCCGGTATAGCCGCCTCCGTCGGATTGAGAATCGCCAAACCCCCGCAAATCGTAGGTCAGGCACTGATAGTTTGGTGCCAAGCGATCGGTCAAAGGTTGCCAGTAGCGACGGCTTAACAGCCAGCCGTGGACAAATACCAGAACCGGAGAAGTTGCAGTCGGAGTCGTCAAATCGTAAGCGTGCCGAACCCCTAGGATGTCGATTTTTGCCATAATTTTATTTTATCCGCTCTCTAATACCTATGTAAAGCTATGTAAATAAGTCAAAAAGACTCAAATCTATCGATTTACCGCTTACTTCCTGCTTCAACCCGGTCTTAAGCTGACGCTCAAGATGTTTGTCCACTTCACAGGCAATCTTGGCATAGCTTGCCATTTGATCCGAACACCCTGTAATAAATATTCCTTCAAACCAGCGTTGTATGTTTTTTACAGCATTCAAACCTATGTCGGGTGTATTACCGGGAACATACATAAACGCAATTTTTCAAGAGCATTTTGTGGCGATTATATCCACAATTTTAGCATATTTGAAAACAGCAAAACCATCTGTCTATCAGTGTTAATCGAAAGCAAAATTTTGCTGTTTTCTATTATAGTTTAGTTTTGTACTGGTACATCCAACACTCGGCTATTGTACCGCTAAATTGTAATTATTTAAAAATGTTTTAATCGCTCATTTTTTTATTTTTACTTTGTTGCGGTTTTAAGCTAGGTAATACGTTAGTTTATGAGCGCATTTTTGCGGATATTTACAACTTTTGCGTGTAGTTTAGCCAGCTTATTTAATGAATTTGTACGACGGTTATAACATCGGATTTTACGACTCACCGCCGCTGTTGGCGCTTCAACTTTTTGCTCATCTTTCGGTAAGCTTTGGGGCTACCAAATACTTGACTGTTAGAGCAAACACCGAGTTATTTAATACCGCTATCAACGCCGATACACAGTCGTTATACCTCTACTCTGGGCGATTATATGTCATATCATACCGCTATCAACCATCGGTCAGCGGTGCGACTAATTACGCAATTGTGTGCCGTTGTAATGGGTAACGTTTCGCACAGTCTAACCCAACTTATTTTATGGAGATTGATACGCTTACCATCGTTGCTAATTCTTGGTTTAGATTTTGTACCTATACAAAAAAAACACATTAATCAGTTAATGCTTGCTGTGATGATAGTTTTTAACTCTTGTAATACGACGGGTAAATACTTTGAATTTTAGTTACAAAACGTTTTGGTAATTTGATCTGTTTAGGGATTTTTACGGTTTGCTCTGTCGCTCTAAACGCCAATACTTCCAGCATTATTCTGTTCGCGCAATTGTAAGCGTGTCTTGCTACTCAACTATGTTGACGGAATAGAGCCACCAGTTGATTATTAGGTTTTAATTCGGTCTTAAACGAAAGTTGCACTTTTTAAACTCCCGTATTGATATCGCACGTCTTTTCTATTATGGCGGTTCTTTGGTAGATGAGGTACGCAATCAAACTTAAAAAGCTTGACAACACGACTTTTTAGGCGTATCCCATTTTTATGAGAACCGCTATCTATACTCGTTTGTACGAACAATCTTGCCGAGCTTTTAACCCTATGTCACTGGAAAACTTCTGCAAACTAATGTCTACTTATGTAAATCTAGTTATTTAGAACTCGGCAGCTTGCCCTAAAATCGCTCGCCCAGCAATCTTTGTCGTACCCCCTCAGCGATTTTCTGCCCCAGATACTCGGGAATTAAACTTTCATTTGGTCCCAACAAGTAGAGAATCAGGCGAGTTCGCCCCCGCCAAACCAGCAAATTAGCATTTACCACCAACAAATCCTCTTGCCAGATGGCATACATAACTTTGTAAAAAAGTCCCGGTTGATTATCTGCTTCAATGAGCAAAGCTGGCAAGTGGAAAACCGGATCGACGTAGAATTCAGTTGCCACATCTTCCAAACCCGCGTCTAAATTAAATTCAACCGCCAACATCTCTTCAACCTCAAAATGCCCGGCCAAGGCCTCTCGAACGGCTCTACAGACGTTTTCTGCTGTTTTATCTGCCAGTACCTTGCCACCGCGAGATACGACCAATTTGATAAATACCAGCATGGGCGGGTAAATTTGACCGTACAGACTCAGACTGTGAATCGTCAGTCCGTAGGCGGCGAGCACTCCAAAAATATCGCTCAGTAGAAAAGACTGGTTCCGGTAAGCAAAATGCAGGGCACTTTTGTTACCTTCGGCTCGGATTTCGATGACTGCTTGCCGAGTTTTGTAAAGTTGGTAAGCTAATTTGAGGTTTTGCAACTGGATTTCGCTGCTGACAAATTGCTCATAAAACTGCGGAAACGCTCGGTTAAAGCGCTTGAGAAGTTCTAGTGTAGATGGTTTTAAACCCGAAGCCATAATTGAGGAGAAGGTGCGGGAAATATAATAGGTATTGACTCTTCCATGCCTTATGGCAATGGGATTTTCGATTCGACGATTCGACTTAAATTGTGCCCGTCTCCTCACTAAAAGCAAAAGTCAAATCTGTCTGAGAACTTATCACGAGAATGTCACCGTTGCGCCATTCCAGTAGTATTTCCCACCAAGGGTATAAGTTCCGGCGCGATCGGCGGCACTCAAAAGAAGCATTTCCCAAAATGCCTCTGTCCTGGTTCGGCAATAAATTTTACCTTAAAAGCGGGTTGTCCGGGCACTGGCTAGCAGAACTGTTCTACCAAAATTGACAGAATCAAAAAAGCGCAGACTCAATGTTGGACGACAAATCCCTGTTTTCGGCGTAAGATGAGTGTACCGTAAACTGTTCCTCAAGAGGCTACCGGCAATTGATCCTACGCCGATCGGAGTGGGTTTATCTGTCTGGTTCTCTTTCTCGTCGTCCAACTTCTACTACCTTAACCGCGCCTGCATGGGTTTTTGGAAAAACTTATTTAGTAGTTCTGAGTCTGCCTCTGTACCCCAAACAGCGGATTTTGAGGAAGATGTGGCTGTTGGGTTAGGCGATCCGCTTTCCCCAACGTTTCGCAAACCCGCCAGCGGCAACGCTCGCATCTTTTTCAGTTGCGATCGGGACATTGACCTCTACGAACTCGAAGAACTTTGTAATGCAGTGGGTTGGTCCCGCCGTCCCCTGCGTAAAGTCAAAAAAGCTATTCAGCACAGCTTCCTAGTCGTCTCTATGTGGGAGATGCGGGGCAGCCAGCGACGGCTGGTGGGTTTCGCCAGAGCGACTTCAGACCATGCTTTTAATGCCACGCTTTGGGATGTGGTAGTTCATCCTGACTACCAGGGCAAAGGCATGGGCAAGGCGCTGATGAAATACATCATTAAAAAACTCCGCAGTGAAGATATCAGCAACATTACCTTATTTGCTGACCCTCAGGTGGTGGATTTTTACCGCAATTTGGGCTTTATGTCCGATCCAGAGGGGATTAAAGGTATGTTTTGGTATCCAGATTAGCCCAGAGGTGCAGGTCGGCGTTGATTTGTTGAGGAAATACCATACAATATTAACGCTGCCAACACCGACTGCACCTGTGCGTTGCGGTCAGTTACGCTTGGATGTATCCCGGCAGCAGGGCAGTTATGAAGCTGTGCAACTATTGTCAGTCGATTTGAGATTTGAGACTTCGGCGAGACGTTCGGCGATCGCGACTCGACCGTGAGCGCTGAGTCGAACTATTTGAGATTTGAGATTTATTCCAAAGATGAATCTGGGAGCTTGAACAACAGTCTAAAATTGTGGGCGGCTCACGACAGAAGTACGTGGCACGGTATCCGTTTTTGGGTGGGGTCAAACCGCACAACCTGAAAAAAACTTCGCCTTAGCTGCATCAAGAGCTAAATATTTAAAAAAACTTGACAAGCTAGCGATTTTGTGCGTTAATTGTTAGAGGTTAGCTAACTATAACACCGGGATGTAGCGCAGCTTGGTAGCGCGCCTGCTTTGGGAGCAGGATGTCGCAGGTTCAAATCCTGTCATCCCGATCGAATAATGTTAAATAATAGATTGAAGCAAAAACTGTCTCTGATGTTTACATTTGGTCAAAATGAAAACGGAGGCAGTTTTTGCCGATCGTGTGAAAGCGCGAGTCTTTGCGTTAATGTGTTTCAGGATCGCTCCTGATGGAAAAAACATGAAATCATTAGTTCGTTTGGGCGCAATATTGGGAATTGTCGGCAGCGCTCTGCTGGGCCCCTCCCCAATTGGCAAGATGTCTGCACTGGCACTGCCGGAACCGCAAATTTTGGAAAAATTGCGATCGGTGCCAGTATTTACGATTACAGACGCTCAGGGTGCGCC
The DNA here is from genome assembly GCF_036700785.1 of Microcoleus sp. S28C3. Classification (NCBI taxonomy): domain Bacteria; kingdom Bacillati; phylum Cyanobacteriota; class Cyanophyceae; order Oscillatoriales; family Microcoleaceae; genus Microcoleus; species Microcoleus sp. S28C3. Next base: position 58,588 of record NZ_JAUBPO010000026.1, read on the forward strand.
CCTGATCGCTTCTGTTCCCAAGCAGGGTCAGGGTCAAACTGGTAATGCTTCCGTGGCGGGAATTTTCATCAGCCAGAAAGATGCTCAAGCTTTTGTCGATCAACTGAAAACCAAAAATCCTCAGTTGGCGGCGTCGGTGCGCGTGATGCCGGTGTCGCTGGGTGAAATTTATCAGCTCACTCAAGCAAATAAAGGCAAGCCGGAGGAGGTGCAATTTGCTTTCGTTCCGGCTCCGGTGCAGGTGCAGTCGGCTAAAACTGTACTTCAGCAGACTGGTCAACAAGTTAACGAGTTCAACGGTGTACCTCTGTTTTTGGCCAGAGGCGGCGCGGAAAATGGTTATTTGACGATTCAGCGGGGTCAACAAGAGGTGATTCCCTTGTTTTTTAACAAGGAGGATTTGCAGGGAATGGTCGATCGTTTTAAGCAGCAGCAGCCGAACGTGACTGCCGCAATTAAGATTGAGGTGGTGAACTTAGAGAGCGTTTTGGAAGCTTTGCGCACTGAGAACGACCCGTTTTTGACCCAAATGATTTTGATTCCCTCGCGGGAGTCGCTGGAATTTGTGCGATCGCTCCAACCTGCCGGTGCGGGCCAAAATCCACAGCTTGCTCCGAATCAAACTCGACCGGCTCCTGCCTCTCCGGCTCCAGCTCGGCCGGCTCCTGCCTCTCCGGCTCCAGCTCGACCGACTCGCTAATAGTTAGCCAGCAGTCATCAGTCATCAGTCATCAGTCTTTAGTTAGTAGGTTGGGTTTCTCGATTCAACCTACTATTTATCAATTCTACTTATTAATTAGAATTACCAATTGCCAATTAGTAATTAGCAATTACCTGTTACTAAAAAGTCCTATGTTTGTTTCTGGTTTAGAGCTTTGGCAGTGGGTGAATCAAGCTAAGGCGGAGGCCATCGCCTCTGACATTCCCCTAGCAGAAATCGACTGGCTGCTGCAAGAGCTAGCTGGTTTGGATAGGTTGGCTCTGCGTTTGGAGTCGTTTAAAGATTTGCCAAAAATTGAATTAAAGTTGTCTTTATGTGAATTTACTCAATTGTGGCAGCGGCGCTTGCAGGAACGGGTGCCGGTGCAGTATTTAACGGGAGTTGCACATTGGCGGGATTTTTCGCTCAAAGTAACGCCGGCGGTGCTAATTCCGCGTCCTGAAACGGAATTGCTGATCGATTTGGCTGTAGAAGCTCTTAAAAGCTCTTGTATCAATTTAAAATCGCATTGGGTGGATTTGGGGACGGGCAGCGGGGCGATCGCGATCGGCTTAGCTTGTGCGTTGACAAATGCTAGGATTTATGCGGTAGATTGCAGTTCGGAAGCTTTGGCAGTTGCTCGATTCAATGCTGAGAATTTGGGTTTTGGATCGCGAGTTAATTTTTATCAAGGTTTGTGGTGGGAACCGTTAGCATTTCTCAAAGGTCAAGTCAGCGGCATGGTGTCTAACCCCCCTTACATCCCCAGCAGCACAGTGCTGACTCTGCAACCGGAAGTTGTCCAACACGAACCTCATCTGGCCTTAGACGGCGGTTTAGATGGGTTAGAGTGCATCCGGCATTTGGTAGAAACGGCTCCCGATTATTTAGAATCGGGGGGAGTTTGGCTGGTTGAGATGATGGCTGGACAAGCTGAGGCGGTAGCTGATATGCTGCAAAGTCACGGGAGTTACCGTGAAGTTCAGATATTTTCTGATTTAGCAGGAATCGATCGGTTTGCTTTAGCCTATCGGCGGTAGGGAGCAAGGCTACCAAAGAGAGAATTTCTCGACTCTGTATACTTGCTTGATTTTGAGAGATTATAGTTGGGGTAAAAACTGCGATCGCACTCAGCACCCAAGAGGTATCACCGTGAAGCTGGAATACCAGTTTACGTTCAAAGAATATTTAGAAGCTAGTAGAATTTCCACAAAATTAGAGACTTTCTCGGAAGTCGAGTTTTGGACTCGATCTGTACTTATTGTGGGGGGCGGAATTGTCTATATTATCGCTGGCCCAAATCCCCTTTGGGGTTATTTCCTTATCGGTGTTGGCATCTGCTACATCCCTATTGTGAAGTTGCTAGAGCGGCGCAATATCATGTCCTTCGATAAAGGTTTCTTTTGGCTTTTGCTTTTTTGGGATATTAAATCTGCGCTCAAAGGGGAGATTTCATTGCAGCCTTTTTTGTTATTCTGGACAATTTTACAACTTGTTTATTGGATATCTCAATTTTTTGGAGTCTTTAAACTCGGTAGGTGGATAGATAGAACTAATTTTTGGCACGAACTTGTTAGTCTACAAGTGACGGAATCAGGACTGGAGTTTAAAAATGCAAAGGTTAACATCAAAGTCAAGTGGGAATTTTACTCGCACTTCCTAGAGACAGAAAATTTGTTCGCTATCTATTTTTACGATTCTTCCAACATTCCGCATTTTTTTCCTAAACAGGCATTTAACCGAGAGCAGCGTCAAGTATTTAGAGAATGGCTATACACCAAGATTCCACGAGTTCCTCACGTTTAAATTGAAAATAATGAACTTTGAGTTTCAACTGAATTATAATGATTACGAAGAACGTCGTCTGGAGAATTTCAAAAAAACCTCAAAATCTGAAGAATCACAAAAGCGAACCATTCATAAGTGGGTATTGTTAATAGGACTATTTTTTCTTGTGATGGGAATGCTCTCGCAAGAGAACGGCTTCTTAGTGGTGGGCGTTATTTTGTTGTCCCTGCCTATTTTTTGTAAAATTTTTGTGCAGACAGGCGTAGAAGAAATATATGAAATATATGATGTGGAATCGGACATAGGGGTAGATCGAGAGCGAGAGATGCCGAGCATCGCCAATTCTGCGAACTGCGGGCAACCTATGACTGTGGAAGTGATAGGAGAGGGGCTGGTACTTAATACTCCTAGTTGGCAAGCGACTTTTAAATGGGAAAATTTTGAATTCTTTACTGAAACAATAAATTTATTAGTAATCTATCCGGTGCCATCCCTCTATCCTGTGCCAGAATCGACTTTTATTATACCCAAGCGTGCATTCAGCGGTGAAGAGCAATTGTGGGATTTCCGAGAATTGCTGCACCACAATATCAGGAAACGTCGCTACAATTATTTAAATAAAATTCAGACCCAACTCTTCAATCTAAAATCTAAAATCTAAAATCGAATGGCGCAAGTTTCGATCGCCTCCTTGATTCAAGGGGCAATTTCAGGAGATTATATTGTAAGCTTTCCCACAGATACTGTACCCGCTTTGGCTGCACGTCCCGATCGCTCGGAGCTGATTTTTGCAGCTAAACGTCGCAGTCAAGACAAACCGCTGATTTTGATGGCAGCATCGGCCCAGGCTTTGTGGCCTTACGTGCAGGGAAGTCCAGCAGAGTTAAAATTGTGGCAGCAAGTGGCCGAATCCTATTGGCCGGGGGCGTTAACTTTGGTGCTGCCGGCTTCGGCAAAAGTCCCGGCGGCGATGAATCCCATCAACCCGAGTACAATCGGAATACGAGTGCCTAATTTTCCCCTTGCTCTAAAGATTCTAGAGCAGACAGGCCCTTTGGCTACTACCAGTGCTAATTTATCCGGTCAGCCGCCTCTGGAGTCTGTGACAGAAATTGAGGCTCACTTTCCAGAAGTCTTGACATTAGTTGCTTCTGAATTAGCAACAGCGACAACAGCTTCGAGTTTGCCTTCCACTGTGGCTAAATGGACGGGCAGCGAGTGGGAAATATTGCGACAAGGCACGATCGAGTTAGAATGCTAAAAGCTAAACTCCAAGGCAAAGCAATATGGCGCCGATCGGCTGGAGCGACTTGATATATTTAGGTATGGGACTGGGGTTGGGTTTGGGAAGCAGTTGGATTTGGCGCCTGCGGCAAAAAAGCTCGCAACCGCCCGAACCTGCGCCCAAAGTGCAACCACCTCCTCAAGAAATTCACTTAGAGAAGTTTGATGCCCTTTCCGAGCAACTTAAGCAAACTCAATTGGCTTATCAGATGGCATCGGAGATGAGCCAATTTAAGGCGGGTTTTTTGGCTCGAACTTCTCACGAGTTGCGATCGCCCCTGAGCAGTATGATTGGTACGCTGCAATTAATTCTGTCGGATCTGTGCGACGATCCTGCTGAGGAACGAGAGTTTGTCGAGCAAGCTCACCTCGCCGCACTCAAGCTGGTGAAATTGATAGATGAAATTATCTTTGTTGCTAAAACTGAACACGGCACTGAAACGATGGATATTGAGCCGATTCAGTTAGCTGCGATTTTTGATGAAGTAGATGATTTAACTTACTTGCAAGCTGCAAATCGCAGCATTCGTTTGGAGATATTACCGCCAGATCCCGGAATTTATGTATTGGCAGATTTGCCGAGGTTTAGACAAGTTTTAGTCAATTTGGTAGATACGGCTGTTGCTCAGATGGAGGAGGGGAGTATTTCTGTTTCGGCGCATTCTTCGCCGGAATCTGGATACGTTCACATTTGGGTTGACGATCAGCGTTCAGTGAGTGCTTGGAGTGAGTCTTGGGATTTGCTTAAGCACGATTTGGAGTGTGATGCTACTAAGAGCAGCGATAATTCTAAGGTGTCTTCTGGAATGAGGTTATTGATGAATCAGACTCTTTTAAGTTTGATGAACGGAAAATTGGAGGTTCTGGCTGTGCCTTCTGAGTCCGAAGAGTCCAATTTTAACCGGACTCAGTGTTCTATTCCTTTGGCAAATTCGTGAAGAAGGAAGAAGGGAATGGATTGTTTAACGGATTAAGGCAGGGAGGGAAGAAGTCCAGCGTCAAGATGAAAGAGTGAAGAAGGAAGGAAGAGGGAAATTATCGATCGGGAGTAAGGTGCGCAATGCGCACCTACATTTAAGAGATTTTGAGGCAATTTTGGTGCAAGTTTTCTGCTTATTTAACAATTAGCCCTTAGCAATTCGCCGTTGCTAATTTCTAATTCGAGATTCTCTTCTAGAAGCTGATTTTCAAGTACCATGGTGGTGCTGGCGTTTTTCTGAAAACCGATGCGCTCGTAGAAGCTTTGTTTGTAAGTTGTCATCAGGTAAACTCGCTCTACTCGGCACATTCGAGGGTGACTCAAGACGGTTTGCACTAATTTGCGGCCGAGTCCTGCACCTTGGTAATCCGGGTGAATGGCGACATCCCAGATGGTGGCTCGATAGATGCCGTCTGAGGTTGCCCTGGCAAAGCCGATCGCCCGTGAGCCGTCCCACACTGTAACAATTGGTTCGCTGTTGGCGATCGCAATTTCCCAATCTTCTATCTTGCGTTCCCTCGCCCAAAAGGCGGCGGCTTTAAATAGTTCTTGGATCTGTGCGATGTCTGCGCGATCGCGACCTATACAAAATTGAATGTGACTGGAATCCCTAGTCGTTGATGTCATGCTCAATCTGCCTTCAAGTTGTATCTAAACTGTGTTAGTTTTACTGTTTTACAGGAGTGAAAGTTGATTTTGCTTGGGAACGATCAATGGTTGAATTCCCCATTTACAAAACTATTTTTATTGATACATATTTTCTAAGTAATTTCGGTGATGATTAATACTTTTTGGGGTAAATTTTGTAAAAAAGTCTTTGAGTCAAAATTCCCAACTTATAACTCATACCATTTGAGATTTTAGATTTGAGATTTTAGATAGGGAATGACTGATTTTGTATGGTTTAGAGTTTGTCTACAGAGAAACCGGTTTTTTTCATACTAATACTTCGTTACAGCCCACGGAAACGGTAAAAACCCGGTTTCGAGGCGCCGTCCATCGGTAAGCGTAAGCGATAGCTAGTAGGTTGAGTAATGGCTCAAAAATCATCTATCGACAGAGGTATTGACTCCACGAGAACACCCGAAGATTGTGCTGTGGAGTCAATTGTTTAATCTCTAATCTCTAATCGAGTGAATCAGTTTTGCAGCCAGCGCGCGGCGTCTTTGGCGTGATAAGTCAAAATCAAATCAGTACCAGCACGCTTGAATCCTGTCAAAGTTTCCATCACTACTCTTTCTTCGTCTATCCAACCGTTGAGGGCGGCGGCTTTCACCATCGCATATTCTCCAGAAACGTTGTAAGCAGCAACTGGCAGGTTAGTTGCTTCCTTCACGCGCCAGATGATGTCCATGTAAGCTAAAGCGGGTTTAACCATGAGCATATCTGCACCTTCGGCAATGTCGAGAGCAATTTCTTTAAGAGCTTCCTTGCCGTTTCCCGGGTCCATTTGATAGGTGCGCCGATCGCCAAATTGCGGAGCAGAATCGGCCGCATCCCGGAACGGGCCATAATAAGCTGAGGCGTATTTTGCCGCGTAAGACATGATGGGAATATCTTCAAATCCAGCGGAGTCCAATCCTTCGCGAATTGCTCCGACAAAACCGTCCATCATTCCCGAAGGTGCGATAATATCTGCACCGGCTTTAGCTTGAGCAACTGCGGTTTTCTTGAGCAATTCTAGTGTGGGATCGTTCAAGACGCGGCCGCTTAAATCTCCGACTTCCAAATAGCCGCAGTGACCGTGACTGGTATATTCGCACAGACAAGTATCGACCATGACGATTAAATCCGGTACGGCTTTTTTAACTGCTTCCGTCGCTTGTTGGACGATGCCGCAGTCGTGCCAAGCACCTGTAGCATCTGTATCTTTATCCGCGGGAATGCCGAATAAAATAATAGCCGGAATGCCGAGGTCGTAGACTTCTTTTGCTTCTTCTACTATTTTGTCTACCGATAGCTGGTAAACTCCCGGCATCGATGTGACTTCTTTGGCAAAAGCTTCCCCCGGTACGGCAAATAGGGGGTAAATTAAATCGCTGGTTGTCAAGATATTTTCGCGTACCATCCGGCGGAGTTGGGGATGGTTGCGGAGGCGGCGGGGGCGGTGAGTTGGAAACATAATGTTTTTTTTACGGTAGATAAAGGCCTGTTTTCTAGGACTCGCGGCGTTTCTTTAAAAGTCTAGAGCTTATTGTTGGCCGATCGCCCTGTACTTAAGTAAACTTCTGTAAAACCCGCGATGTCCATTGTTCCCAGTCAGGAATGCAAGTCCTTTGTAGCCTTTCCCTTTCCCAGACACAGCCCTAATGCTGCTTCTCGGATCGGTTAGTACGGATATCTCGCTGGCTTCACACCTGCAACCAGGGTGCCCAGAAGCGAGAATAGACGGTAAATTATAAATGTATCGAATAGTAACGGTCTTATGTACAAGCAACTAATTTCAAAGATGAAACCGCTTTTGAAACCACTATTCGCGATCGGTCTGGTACTGACGCTAGCCCTCGGTAACGCTGACGGAGCTCTGGCAGCCCGCAGCGGAGGACGCATCGGCGGCGGATCTTTTAGAGCTCCGGCGCCCAGTTACTCATCGCCGAGCCGCACTTACGCGCCGTCGGGAGGCGGTTACTACCCGGGCGGTGGCTTTGGCGGCGGCTTCGGTTTCCCGTTCTTACTGCCGTTTTTTGGCTTTGGGGGCGGGTTTGGCGGCCTGTTCTCGATTTTGATTTTTATCTCGATCGCTAATTTCCTCGTCCAAAGCTTCCGCCGCGCCGGAGGCGGAACTGACGAACTCGGCAACAGCGCTGCCACTACCACCGTATCTGTCGCCCGCTTGCAAGTTGGTTTGCTAGCAGAGGCTCGCGGTTTGCAAGCCGAACTCGACTCCCTAGCGCGCAAAGCGGATACCGATACAGCGGCCGGTCGCGCTCAAGTGGTGCAAGAATCTACTCTGGCGCTGCTGCGGCATCCTGAATACTGGGTTTACGCGGGCGCTGAATCTGTGCAAACTCGCTTAGAAGCAGCCGAAGCTAAGTTTAATCAACTTTCTTTGGCAGAACGCAGTAAATTTACTGAAGAAACGCTCTCGAATTATAACAATCAGCTCCGCCAAGCAGGGAGCAGCAATGTCCTGCCAGGTTCGCAGGAAAATGGCGCGCTGGTTGCCTCTGATTTGAATTCAGATCCCGGGGAATTTATTGTGGTGACGGTACTTGTCGGTACTCAAGGCAAATTGCAATTGCCAGCAGTGAAAAACTCTGAAGATTTGCGCCAAGCTTTGCGCCAGATTGGCGGAGTATCGAGCGAGCAGTTGCTGGCGGTTGAGGTGCTGTGGACTCCTCAAGCGAACGGGGACACTCTGACTGCTGACGATATGTTGGCCGGCTATCCTGATTTGCGATCGATTTAGTGAGCAAGACTGGGCGCGGAGCATTTTCTGCCGCGCCCCATCCCGCCCCAAAGCTGTGGGGGCGAACCCAATTGCCTTTGAGACTGGCATTTCGCGGGATTTTGTCGATGCCGATCGACTTAAAAAAGATTGTTTAACAAATGCTACTATTTAGAGATTATGATTCAGTTCGATCGATCTTCTGCTATGGGCAAGGCTGACCCGAGAAAAGTTTGGCGAAGAAGTTAGGCAGGATAAAAAAAACTGATTGAGTCAGGAGTTACTGCTTCGGAAGAAGTTGCAACCGGGTGTACTCTAAATTTTATATAAGAAAAAAGAAACATCGGGAGCTAAACTTATGGCCGACAGCAGCAGAAAAAAAGCACTTTTCATTTTGAGCCAGTTAAATAATGACGATATCAACTGGATCGTCCAAAAAGGCAAAAAGGAAATTCTAGATCCGGGCGCGATTTTGATCCATGAAGGGAGACAGATCGATGCGCTATACATTGTTTTGGATGGGAGTTTAAGCGTTTTGATCGAGGCTGAGGCGACTAAAGAACTTGCTAAAATAGCCAGCGGAGAACTGGTTGGAGAAGTTTCTTTTATTGACGCTCGCCCTCCTTTGGCAACGGTGAAGGCGATCGAAGAAACTCACTTGCTGGCAATTCCCAGGCGGCAGTTAGTAATCAAACTTCAACAGGATATGGGCTTTGCTTCCCGGTTTTATTATGGAATTTCACTGTGTCTGGCAGACAGGATGCGCGGTACGATCAGACATATAGAATACGGGCGCAATATAGAATTAGATAAACCCGAATTTGAACGGGAGGATATCAATCCTAACGTTCTGGAAAATTTGGCGCTGGCTCAGGCTAAGTTTAATTGGCTGAAGGAAAATGTTAGGGCTTGAGTAATTTTAAGGCGTTTTTGAGTTTGTGCTGTGAAAACAGACCAATACAGACGGTAATTTATCGATGTAAATTCTCAAGTCTAAAAACAGAAGTCTCCAGCAAGATAGGGGCGGGTTTTACCGGAAATATCGATCGATAACTGCCGGAACTATAACAACCCCCCCTTTGCTTTACAGTTGCAACCTCGCGCGCCCAAATGCAACTACCAACCACACAATCTAGATAATTCCCGGCCCTTTGCCGCGGGTGTCTTCTTCATCGGTTAGTTTTCCTTCCTCGCCTTTTTTATCTTTGACTTCTGCGAGAATTCGAGCGCGTTCTTGGGCTTCGGCTTCCTCTTTTTCTCTCAAATCGCCCGGTTCGTTGATGTACATTTCCGGTTCGATCGCGTAATTGTTAACTAGACCTTCTTTGTCTACTGTATAACCATCTGTAGTGTGAATGCTTTCGTCATCGGTTTGGTCATCAGTTTTTGCACCTTTCTGCTTCCCTTCGGTGGTAGGGTGCATGAAGTTAGCACCTTCGCGTTCTTGCCGCGCTGCTGTCTCCGCAGGAGTAATGCCCCTGTCGTAGTGCGGGGCTTCCATATTAGCTTCGATTTGTTCGTCGGCGGGCGTTGATTTGCTAATTTCTTCGTCGGGCGGTGTTGGTTGGCGATTAGTCATGATTTATTCCTGAGTTATCTTTTCAAAAAGATGTTTGGCTTATGTTTAAATATTAAGGCCAAGCTAGCTCATTCACAAACTATCTTTGGTTATAGTTTTCGAGAACTTGCTTTTATAGCAGATGTTGAAGGAACAAGGAAGAAGCAAAAAGGTTTTAGTTATCTACGAGAAAAGGAAGAAGCAATCTTCCGCAAGGGTTTCAGGAATTAAGAACGTGCTAACCGTCAGGGCGGTTGCTATATGAAAAATACATTTATTGAGCCTTCCTCAAGACTGATAAAATTATCTCTACATTGCCACTTTCACAGCCTGAGAGTATTTGACATCTATCTAAAGGTAGATAATTGGGAAGGAAATTGAGAATGGGTAATTGGGAGAATGACTGATGACTAATCATTAATGACTAATCGCTAATCACTAATGACTAATCACTAATGACTTCTTTTATGCTTCTTTATAGAAGCGGATGATTTCGCGGACGTGGTTGAGAAACTGTCCGTCATCGGTGAGTTGGGCGATCGCACTTTCTGCATCTCTTCTGAGTTTAGTGTGTTCTGCCTGATTTGTCGCTTGCAAAGATTGTAGAGATGCGGATAAAGTAGTTAATTCTCTTCTGATAGCTTCCCGTTCCCGATTTTGGACAGCCACCCACGAATTCGGATTGTCTGAACTTAATTGATTGCTCAAATCTCTAACTGTAGATTCTAATTCTGCAAAGCGGCTGCGGAGTTCGACAATATCTTCGCGGGGGTGCAAAAATTGGCGGCGGATAGTTGTCAGCCGCTGGGCTAAATAATGATAACCTCGGATAGCTGGACGCATTACAGTTAACAGCAGTGCAGCAGCGGAACTGAGATAGCCAACAGCACTAATTCCGGTGGCGGCTAGGGCGTAAAGTGCGATCGCGCTAAACAGGTGAAGTGCGATCGCCACAAAGAGCGATCGGCTAACTAATACAGTAACGTATTTGACTTGTTCCTGATCGACAGCAATATTTTTTTTTGTAGATTCTGCGGCTTGCGCTAAAACTTCTTTAGCTTCAAAATGGATATTCCAGGGAACTGTAACTATCAGCAACAGCCATTCAAAAATAGCAATGGCAATAACCCAATCAATAAAACTGCCAGCGGAGACGTGCAACCATTGCAGAATGGCAAAAACTAACAATAAAAATATGCCCGTCGCCGCACCGAAACCTGCAAAACTGTAATACATAACTATCGCCTTGGTAGAATGTTGTTTTGATTGTGGGTAGGTTGTTTAAGTATGGAGGAATAAACTGTGACAGTTAAGTAATCGTCCTATTAAACCCAGTTTATTCGTTATGAGTAATAGTGCGGATCAAGGGTTGATAGAAACCTCCATTTTTCCCACAAACACTTGCTTTACCTCAATCCTGGAATGTTGTACTGATTGTGGGTAGGTTGTTTAGGTGTGCAGGAATAAGCTGTGACAGTTAAGCAATCGTCCTATTAAACAACAGTTCGGACATATTTTGGGAGAGTCAGGCTCTGAGAGAGCCGTATTCTAGGAGTTTTCGGTAGTTTGGATTT
>NZ_JAUBPO010000027.1:0-69458 GCF_036700785.1 Microcoleus sp. S28C3
AGATTGAGGATAAGTTTGGACACTAACTTAGAGAAGTAAACTCCTCACTCAAAATATGCAACATCGTGTCGCACTTATCATGTCATCCGCGTAACGAACTGATTGATGTATTTCCTCAATCCCATTGAGAGCAATATTGGCTAGTAATGGACTTACCACGCCCCCTTGCGGGGTTCCTTGTTCTGGAAATCCTGGATTGACTCCTGATTTTAGACAGCGGAATATTCCGGTCTTGATGCCTTTTGGGGCGATGAGTCGTTCCATTATGCTGGTGTGGCTTATCCTGTCGAAACATTTTTCGATATCAAGCTCGATAACCCGTTTCTCTATTCCGTTGCTCTGAGAGCGTAGGTTGTCGAACAGATTTTTCTGCGCGTCATGCGCAGACCTTCCTGTTCTAAACCCATAACTCCGGGCGTGGAAAGTTGCTTCGTGAGCTGGCTCTAGCGCGTATTTTGCGAGGCATTGCCACGCTCTATCGGCGATAGTCGGTATCTTAAGGAGGCGGGTACTCCCATCCTTTTTAGGGATTGGTATTGAACGTAACTTCTGATGTTTCCAGTTGTTACTTTTGGCTCTGAGTTCTTCACTCAAGGCAAACCTTTCCTCAAATGTGAGTGAGGCTTGGACATCGATTCCCGCAGTCTTTTTGCCAGCGTTTAGTTGAGTTACTTGACGTATTGCCAACATTCTTGCAGCCCGAGATTTCAGAATTAGCTTTTGAAGGGACTTTGCTTTCGGCTTGTCTCCAACCTGAATCGCTTTAAACACTCGTTTTTGTAGGCGAAATAAGTCCCTTCGGAATTTCTTCCAAGGTAACGTCTTCCAAGATTCACTAACATTACTGTTGTGTCTAATCATGCGCTGCTCTAACTTATGTTTTCTGAACACCTCAGACCAATTACGGTCTGTCCTACCCGAACTAAGGGGCTTCCGCTGCTCGTCTAGCCTACTTGGGGTTCGACTTCCCCTTGACCCTCAGCTCGTTTTTCTTCGTTCCCTTGGTTAGATTTATTGTTCCTTTAGGTGTAGCCAATTTAACTACTGGATTCCCTAGACTCTTGCCGATAATATAGATATATTCGGCGGGAATGAACTCCAGTGGAGTCGGGAGTTTTGGTCTGTGTCCCGCTCTGGAATAAGTTATTTTTCTAGGCTCTGTTTTACCATTGGAAACCCCCCATTAGCGCCAAGTGTCACCCCACATTGGGTGTCTGGTTGCGCCCTGTTCCCAGCTTCACTCTCCGAGAATCGAGCTCGGTCGGTGTGGGCAGGTAGGGAGTCATACCTGAGTCTGGCAGAAGGGACTTGCACCCTTATCAGACCGAGAGTTCAGTCTTGTGACTGGAAACGCTATGTACGGGTTTTCACCGTGATTTACGCTTCAACGAATCGCACTTCTATTTTCCATGTGCATCTTGTATGATGTCATACCGGGCCGGGCCTGACCCACAACATCTAAATGTAACAACATCTATCCCCTAGGGTGCGCCCCAAGCACAAAGAAGCCCGGACAAATGCCGAACATCTATCCGGTACAAAATATATTTATATTCACAAGCTTAACGATTAGATTGGTTTGAGTACCACGGCTGTATAGCGCCGGGGAGAGAGATATTGTTGAGCTAGGCGCTGGAGGTCTAATGGCCCAAATGCTTTAATCCTGGTGGGATAGCTGAGCGCTAATTCGGCAGTGGCGATCGTATTGTAATATCCGTAAAGACCGGCTAGCTGTCCCGGCGTTTCGATGGAGAAAGCAAAATCGTTGCACAGCAAACGCTTACAGCGAAGTAGTTCTACCTCGGAAACCGGCTCAGACTGCAATTCCCAAAGCCGATCGCAAATCCGAGATTCCACCTGTTCGACATCCTTCGCGTCCAAGACTGCACTGATAGTAAATAAACTCGATTCCCGTTGCAGCGAGAAAGTGCTGTCGATCGCCTCTACCAATTGTAATTCTTCCCGCAGTTCCCTGACTAAACGCGAAGTCCGCCCGTTTGCAAGCAACACCGAAAGCAAATCCAAGCCGCAAGCACTTTGCAACTGTTCAACTCCTGGGCCCGTCCAAGCCATCATCAGCCGCGCTTGTTCCAATCGGGGGAGGCCGAGTTCCTGACGGCGAATTTCTATAAGTGGCGGTTCGGCCTCTGCGGTTAATTTGGGACAATCCCACCGATCTGAAAACTGCTCGAATGCTTTCCCCGTCACATCTCTAGCCTGTTGTTCATCAATGCCCCCGACTATCACCACAGTCATATTTTCCGGCTGATAGTGCGATCGGTGGAAACACCGCATTTCGTGGGGAGTTCGCGACATCAGCAACTCTTCCGTCCCCAATACCGATCGCCTGTAGGGATGTCGCTGGTAAACTGTTTCCATCATGGCTTGGAAACCCACCCAATCGGGATTGTCTTGAGCTTGGCGGATTTCTTCTAGTACCACATCTCGCTCGCGATCGAATTCCCCATCGGGAATCGAAGCGCGCAGCAGCAATTCTGCCAGGGGCTGCGCTGTTTCTGCTAAATAATCGGCCGCAGCGTTGACGAAAAAATGGGCGTAGTCGTGACTTGTAGCTGCGTTGGCGACACCGCCGCGATTTTCTATTACTTGGTCAAATTCTCCAGGGGGGATCGAATCCGTCCCTTTAAATATCATGTGTTCTAGAAAATGAGCCATTCCCGACCAAGAATCCGGCTCCAGCGTAGCGCCAGCCCTCACCCACACGTCTAGCGCGACCACCGGTGTGGCCGAAATCCGCTGGTGAATGACCGTTAACCCGTTGTTGAGCTTCCAGACATTGGCTGGGAACTCTAAAGCAGTGAGCAGTTGAGACAAGCTAGTTATTCTTAAACTTTAGTTAACTTCGGCTGCAACTATGGTAGCGCTTTACAGCTCTGCGATCGGGATTAATTTATACAGAAATTATCACTCAGTCGATTTGAGATTTGAGATTTGAGATTTGAGATTTACTGCACAGATGAATCTGGGGGCTTGAACAAGAGTCTAAAATTTTGAGCCGATCGCGACAGGAGTACGTGGCACGGTATCCGTTTTTGGGCGGAGTCTTCTGCCATTAATCCTTACTCATCAGTTATTTTTTGCTTTTTGCTTTTTTTCAAGCAGTCTCAAATACTTACCATTTTTTCGCTCAAAAGTCAATAGCTTCTGCGGGATATTAATGAATCAGTCGCGAGAAAGAGGGTGTTATCAGAATATTTCAATAAATTAAAAGATGTAAGAACACTAAAGACCTTGAGAGGAGAAACGACAGATGGTAGCTACCTTAGAAGATACCAAGCGCCAAGCGATCGCAACTAAATTAGCAGACATGAAAGCGCTGCAAAACCTTTTGATCGCCAACGAGCAATTGTTCATCAATTCCTGCAACGACTCCGAACTGGCCCAGCGCTTCCGGGATATGCTCGATGACGATCGCAAAAACTTGGGCGTATTAGAAACCACGATCGTACAATACGGCATTCAAGCCGAACCCAAAGAAACCAGCACAAAAATGATTGAAGAAGTTCAGAAACTCATGCAAGGTTCTGAACTCACATTGTTTGAAAAAGTAGGTCAGCACGAACTGCTCAAACACAAACAAACAATGGCCGGCTTGTTAATTCACAAAGCCGCTCAAATAGTCGGCGCCGACATCGAAGCAGCCATTACTCCCCTCAACACAGTTAACTTTGAGAACCGCGCTCACCAAGAACAACTCAAAGGAGTTCTCGAAATTTTAGGAGTGCGCGAACTGACCGGCAAAGACCCCGACCAAGGCGTTTGGGCGCGCGTGCAAGATGCTATGGCAGCCATGACCGGCATCATCGGCGGTGCAGTTACCCGCAGCAAAGATGAGATGAACATCACCGAAATCATCTCAATGGATCACCGCAAAGTCGATACCCTATTTATGGAAATCGCAAGCACCGACGATACTCAAAAACTGCAAGAATTCTTCGGTCAACTTTACAAAGACCTCAGCGTTCACGCCGAAGCAGAAGAACAAATTGTTTATCCCGCAGTTCGCAGCTACTACGGCAATACTCAAGAACTGTACGACGAGCAAGCAGAAATGAAGCAGATGCTCGCCCAAATTAAGTCTCTCAACCCCACTTCTTCTGATTTCAAAGCCCAAATCAAACAGCTCCAAACAGCGGTTCAAGATCACGTTCGACAAGAAGAAAACGATATGTTCCCTCAAATTCGCCGCAACCTGAGCGAAGCACAAATGGAACAAATGGCTACTCAATTTAAAGCAGCAAAAAGCACGATCCAGCAAGAAATGGCTAACCTGAGCTAATTCAGCATTCGGCTAATTTTAACTCTAGCAAAACTAGAGAATAGCTAAACTGCAACCTATCAATCCCGCTCCCAACCTGGTGGCGGGATTATTGTTTTTTATAAACACACAAATCTTCAAATTCTACCGAGCAATTCTCAAAACTTATGCAACAGCAACCAGGTGTGATAAAATGTAATCCCATCCGGTGAGAGATTCTATTGTTTGTGTTAAAAATTATTCACTATCAGGGAGACAGTGGAGGGCGTGCGGTGGCTCTTGTGCGACGCCCGTAACGACCGCAACGAAGCATCAGTTGGTTTTCGCTCTGGCTGCCACGGGGTTCTGGGGGATACCCCCAGAGAACAACCCTCGCGTCGCGAATCGACAAAAATAATAAATGCTGTGAGAAAGCAGGGGACGAGTGATATCAATTCCGGTAACACCGGAATGATGGGGAGTGGGGAGTCGGGAGTCGGGGAATGTGGAATTATTGAGCTTAACTTTATCATTCCCATGCAACCGGAAACGAGATGAAGAGGAGACGCGAACACTTGCAGCGGCTGCGGTCGCACCGCCCCCATACCCCTCTAAAGGTGCGCCAGTTTTAGGCGATCGCCTTTCAACTGGCACACTAGCTTGTAAGCAGGGAAAGATGATGCCAGGTAATTAAGGGAACACCAAAGGCGATCGGTTATACAAATACAACCCGGCTGTTGAGAAGATACGTACATCCTTCAAAAATTCTGAAGTAGCACAACTGAAGGCAGAAGTTTCTCGACTTAAAGAGGAACTGGATGCGACACAAAAAGTGATTGCCGACCTACATCAGCAAAACCAGGCTCTTCGACAAAAGGTATTAACTCCAGAAAAATGCGATCGCTTTTTGAATGAAAGTTTTCGGGTTACTTAATTTCCTTGACTAGCCGTGAACTCCAAGGACACCAGTAAAGACCTGGTAAAAAGGCTCCACCCGCTTCATCAAGGTGGTCTTCTACGTAGCCCATTTGAGCATCACAAACTTCTATCGCAAAGCTAAAGAAGCTGATAGACGCTGGATCTAATTGATAGCTCCATTTTGGATTGTAGGGAGCTGGTCTTTTTATGATTCTTCCGACTACATGGGTTTCATCTTTCTGGGTTCCATTGAGTATATTCCGGGCTTGTTGGATCTTACTCTCATCAGTGAGTTCAATAACGAATTGATCGGGGGCGGGTGGGGTTTCCAAGACAAATCTAGCAGGTGCAGCCGCGTATGCTGGAGCACTAAAGCTGATACCAAGCATACCAACAAGAGCCAATACAATTATTACTCGGCGTGTCAGATAAGTTAGTTTGTGAAAGAGATTCATGGTAAAGACCTCTACTTGCCAAAAAAATTTTACCACTCTGGTGCACTTATTATTACTGCACCATCCAATCGAGAGTCTTCAATGTGGAAACTAACTATCGCCCTCTCCTGCTTGCCTGTGGCAACCGCCTACCTCTATCAATACGATCTTTGGGCGCGTCAGCGACGGGCGGCCAAGCAAGAAAGCCGATCGCAGAATTCCACCTCACCAACTCCAAGCCCAGTAGAGCCGCGGGTGAAACCTGCCAAACAAGCAGCCCCCGAAGTTTCTGACTGGTACGTGTTTCGATAGGATAAAGCCGAGGAACCCTATAGCAAATAGCAACTCTGGGAAGTTCAGAAAATTACCGATCGCACAAAAGTTAGACGGGGAAAATCTGACAGGCAGCCCGTCGGTGAAATTCCAGAATTGGCAAAGTATCTTACTGTAGCGGAATTTGTGGTGAATGTTAGCGTGTCCAAAATAATTCAGAATTGCCCTAGTGTCTATCCCTTTGGCCGTCAAATAGTAGCCGCAGCCGTGCCGAAGCATATCCTGAAAACCCCGAGTTTGAAGTTCTAGTTTCAATCCCTGATTAGGACAATATTATTAATTAAAAAATTTTCAAACTCTGATTTAAGCGTTGGTTTCTGGCTGGCCGGAACAGGGAAGCAGGCAGTTAGAAAACAAGCTGAAGCGGGGATAGACTTTGGGAGTTATTGGAGATATCTAAAACACAATAGCGATACGTCCTTGGAAAGATGCGATCGCACTGCTGCCTTCCTAGGATTATAAAAGTTGGAAGCCCACAGTCCCCACAGGTTGTCTGCTAGAAAGAGAAGCAAGCCCAGACAAACTACTACGGAGCAGTTAAACAGGAGTTTGGAAGTTATGAACAGTTCCTTGACCCGCCCCTTGGCCGTCGTGACGGGTGCCTCTAACGGCATCGGCTACGAACTCGCCAAACAGTTCGCTCAAAACGGCTTCGATCTTCTCATCACCTCCACGGGCCCAAGTCTCAATGAAGCCGCTCTTGCCTTCGAGAAGCTCGGTGTCCAAGTCGAGACGGTGGAGGCAGACCTCGCTACATACGACGGTGTTGAAACGCTCTACAGCAAGATTAAGGCGACTGGTCGATCGGTGGATGCGATCGCGATTAACGCAGGTGTCGGTGTCGGTGGCGACTTTGCCCGCGAAACTGACCTGAAGGACGAACTCAATCTGATCAACCTCAACGTCGTCTCGTCCGTACATCTCGCCAAACGGGTAGTAAAGGATATGGTCGATCGCCGCCAGGGTCGCATCCTCTTCACTTCGTCGATCGCCGCCCTGATGCCGGGGCCGTTCGAGGCAGTCTACGCGGCGTCCAAAGCGTTTCTGCACTCGTTCTCGGAGGCGCTGCGTAACGAGTTGAAGGATACGGGTGTCACCGTCACCTCACTGATGCCCGGGCCAACCGATACCAACTTCTTCCATCGGGCCGGAATGGATGATACTAAGGCCGGTGCCGATCGGAAAGATGACCCGGCTATGGTTGCCAAGCAAGGTTTCGAGGCGCTGATGTCAGGCAAAGACAGCATTGTTGCAGGATCGCTCAAGACGAAGCTTCAGGGCACCGCGAGCAAGGTTTTGCCTGATACCGCTAATGCCGAACAGCACCGTCAACTTACTGAACCGGGGTCGGCTAATAAGTAATCTGCGCCTACAGATCGATCGAATATGCTCAGTTGACACTCTTTCAACTAGGCCGGAACTTACACATTTAGGATGGCTCCTCGGAGGCATCGTAACAGAGGATTTATGCAAATTCACCATCTCAATTGTGGCTGTATGTGCCCGATTGGCGGGACGCTCTTTGATGGCTTCAGTCGCGGGCTGACGGCGAACCTCGTCTGCCACTGTCTGCTCGTTGAAACGAATCAGGGACTTGTTCTCATTGATACCGGCTTCGGACTGCGCGATATCAAGGCGCCTTATTCCCGGCTGAGCGCATTCTTTGTCCACTTTAATAACATCCAGTTCGATCGCAAGTACACGGCGATCGCTCAAATCGAGCAGCTTGGATTTTCTGCAAGCGATGTGCGCCATATTGTCCTGACCCACCTCGATTTCGATCATGCTGGTGGTCTAGAGGATTTTCCTGAAGCAACGGTACACGTTATGCAGTCGGAAATCGATGCTGCGCACGATCTGCACGGTTTCATCACAAAAAGGCGCTATCGTCCAGGGCAGTGGGATGAAGTCAAACGCTGGAAATACTATTCGGCGGGGGGCGAACCTTGGTTCGGTTTTGAGGCAGTCCGCGATCTGGACGGGCTGCCACCAGAGATTCTGCTCATCCCGCTTACGGGTCACACGCGGGGTCATGCGGGCATCGCGATCGACACCCCGGAGGGTTGGCTGCTACACGCAGGCGATGCCTACTTTTACCGAGAGGAGATGGGTTCCTCCAAACGACGCTGCACGCCCGGACTACGCGCCTACCAGTGGATGATGGAGGTAGACCGCAAGGCTAGGTTGCTAAATCAAGACCGGCTGCGCGCATTATCAGTCGATCAAAGTAGCAGCGTGCGCCTCTTCTGTAGTCACGACGCCCTTGAGTTGAAAGCGTTCACTGGCAAGTCCAGCAGTTCTCACAACTAGACTTTTCATCATTGACAAAACCTGTGCCAGTAAGACCGATTCTTGAATCCGAACTTATCGATGTTACCGACCTTTCAGACAAATCCTTGCTCTGATTTCCTAGAGACCTTTATGTCTTTTAAATGCTTGGCGTTAGTGCTTTTGTATTCATGAGCTTATATAGCAAGTCCAAATCCTTTGTGCAAAAGCATCATATTTTTTAAAGTTAGGAGCAATAAAATTTTTTAAGTGCAAAAAATTGAAATAGTTTCTTAACTCTGCTAAAATTTTTACATATAGCATAAAAACCTGTAATAAAGTTTTTACCTTGTAACCAAATACTTTCTACTGGATTTTATTCAGGGCAATAAGAGCAAAATTAACAACAAATTATTGACCATTCTGATTGTGATTTACAGTCGTTTTCCCTCATTAATAGCTGCTGCATTGCTTGACCTCTATGGTAGCTAGCACCATCCCCGATTAACAACATTTCTTGATGTGGATTCATTTTCTTTAGTCCTTCAACCAATTTCCCTGTGTTTTCTCCATTTCCCGCTTTATATGGCTTCACCATAAATTCTTTACTCACTAGCTAGATTTAATGCACTATAATAAGTTAGCTTATCTCGTTGATTGTCCAGCTTGACTACCGTTCTTTATTGACGATCGCCCCATAAGTGGTTAAAGATATCATCGCCTTGTAAGTGACGCTCATCTCAGGCATACACTACCAGTTCTATTGGTGCTATTTCTGGCTTTTGCTTTGATAATACCTCAGTAATTATAGCGTTTTTCTTAATAACTACGGGCTGTTTCCTCGATTTTTATATGTTAGCTTTCTGACAGCTTAATTAACCAGTTTTTAATATTCGACAGTAACTTTACCGCGATTTAAATATTACATCATAAATTGAGATGAAGTATCTTTATAGTTCTAATAGATTCCGGTTTTTGGCTGGAGATAGGCACTGGATAGTTGCGGATAGCTGTTCTTTAGTTAAATAGCTTTTTGAACCTGGATATTTTTACTTTCATCCTGGAATTACCCGGGCTAAATATTTTCAGTAATTTTGTGCAAAACAAAAGTTGAAACTTCTAATCGTTTTTGTATTTTTCGACAATTAAATGCTTTTAATCTAAGCTTAATAGCCTGGGTTCTATTCAGAAAGTAATATTTTTTGTAGGCTAAATAAAATATTGTAACTCTTCTAATTGTGCCTCTATCCTATCGTTTTTTTGTTCAGACTCGCGACTGCGGGCGCGATCCGGCGCCCGCAGCTTCCGTGTTCTATCCCCTGCTGTCGCGAGTCTGAGCGCCCGCTACTGGCACTAACTACTTCTATACCCCCTTTTTTTCTTGAATTTGAGCTGACCACTTTTGTTTTATTTACACAAACCATTCAGACGCGCTATAGGAGTGATTGTTAGCAAAACCCAGCCCTATAAAATACTATTGTTTTTTGCAATGACCTACTTACTAAAGCAATTACAAGAGTATCGACCGGAATGGCAACTTTCTGAAACCTTACCCAAATGGGATATGACGATTATCCCTATTTGACTGGTACTTTATTTCTCCGCAACTCCTTTCTATCCGTTAACCACAGAGCCGCCATTGGGATGCAAAATTTGACCCGTCATGTAAGACGAATCTTTTGAAGCTAAAAACACGTAACTGGGAGCAAGTTCATCGGGTTGACCGGGGCGTCCCAAGGGCGTGTCTGCACCAAATTTTTCAACTTTTTCTTCAGGGAAAGTTGCAGGAATTAGAGGCGTCCAAATCGGGCCGGGAGCTACTCCGTTGACGCGAATTTCTTTCTCAGCTAGACTTTGAGACAAAGAGCGGGTAAAAGCAACAATTGCTCCTTTTGTGGAGGAGTAATCTAGCAATTGTTGGTTGCCTTTGTAAGCGGTGATAGAGGTAGTGTTGATAATTGCACTTCCTTCTTTTAGGTGTTTTAGAGCGGCTTTTGTGAGGTAAAACATTGAGAAAATGTTGGTGCGGAAGGTGCGCTCTAATTGTTCGGCGGTGATGTCTTCGATGCTTTCTTGGGGATGCTGTTCGCCGGCATTGTTGACGAGGATGTCGAGATGACCAAATTCTTTAACTGTTTGTTCTACAAGATTTTGGCAGACGCTTTCATCGCCTATGTCGCCGGCGATCGCAATACAGCGGCGGCCTTGTTGTTCGATCGCCTCTTTGGTCTTGTTAGCATCTTCATTTTCGTTGAGATAGCTGATAACCACGTCTGCCCCTTCCTTCGCAAAAGCGATCGCCACAGCACGCCCGATACCGCTGTCTCCGCCGGTAATTAAGGCTACTTTGTCCCGCAATTTGTCGCTACCGCGATATCCCTCCGCGAAGGATTGAGGTTGTGGAGTCATTTGGGATTCGATGCCCGGTTGCTGTTCTTGATGTTGAGCCGGATTGGTTTGTTGTTGAGTTGGCATAAAATATTCCTCTATGTTCTACCTCTATAAATAAAGGTTTTCTTGGGGCAGGGAATCATTCTTTTTGCCGATCGCGCTCTATGACTAAAGACAGTAATTAAAGAGATAAATAAACCCGTCAGCCGAGCCCATGATTGTGGCGCGCTGGTTTATATAAATTGTGAGTTTTCCTCAAAGATTGTCGGTAAAACCAGCGCCTACGAGCATCGGGATATATTTGTTGTAGAGGCGGGTTTCACGAACAATATTTCCGGTAATTAAAAAAACCATAAAGCCGCCGCGCGAGCCTCTAATTATTGTCTAAACAGCAAAAAGCACGCCAAAATATGATTTGACGTGCAGTTTAAACAAGGTAGTTGCTAATTGCTGAGTCTCGAACTATAAATCCTACCTAACATTAAAATCAGGTAGTGGAGCAGGAGTGCCGAAGTCTAATGGATGTTTATCGAGACCCTGCTGTGCTAGCCACAAATCAATCTGGTTACTCACCAAGCCTGGCAACTGCTGCAAGTCAACAAAGGAGCTAAAACCTGGACTCTTATCTGGGAACAATATCTCGGTGCTGCTGGCCTGTTCCAGAGTTGCCCCTGAACGGTCGAAGTCATTCAGCGGATCTTTCTCATCATTGGCGATGCTAGAAGCAGTTACCACACCCGTGCCGCCAGTCACCGGATCGTCTAGATCGAGGCTCTTTAGTCTTATTATTCCCGATGGGTCTGGGGGCGTCACAGTTGTCGTAGGCGCTGTGTTAGGACCAGGCACGCTAAAGTTAACAGGGTTTGGCCCAGTTGGGATCGGGAACGGGTTGTTAACGCTGGGATCGAAGACTTCCAAAACCGAGTAGGTGCGTGGGTCCAAATTATCAAACCGAGCAATACCCTCAGCATTAGTTCTTACCAGCGGTTCGGTAGCAGGATCGTAGCTGCCGTTCCCGTTCAAATCTAAAGTAAATGGGATATTGGCAAGGGGCGGTTCGTTTGCATTCTGTATACCGTCGCGGTTGTCATCTCGGAATTTAGGAACCAGCAGGTCATAGCGCCGAGAGTTGCCCACCAAAGCGCAAGTAAAAATTTGATTCGCACCGAGAACAACATCCACCGGTTGAGTCGTTTTGAAGTAGCCAGAAGGTTCGACTTCCCGAATCTTGTAAGTGCCGGGGGTCAAATCGGTGAATGAAAAGATACCAAACTGATTGGTAGTAGCCGTCTTCTCACCTGCATCCAACACACCGTTACCATTATCGATCGCAATGGTGACACCAGCAATACCTGGTTCGTTGCCATCTCGATAACCGTTCTGGTTGTAGTCCTCAAACTTGCAACCGGTGATGGTGCTGTTGGGTGTGTTGGCAAAGGTAACGTTGGCGTCCTGAGTGCTGAGGGTCACATTGACTGCAGCGACAGTCGAAGGCGAGAAACCAGAGGGTACGACTTCCCGGACGACATAGTTGCCCGCTTCCAAGTTGGTAAAGGCTCCTGTCCCAACGCTATTTGTCTGGATTTGCTGTTCTCCAGTGTCGGGAGTGCCATTATTGTTGGTGTCGAGGAAGACGGTGACACCGCTCAGAGGCGCTTCACCCTGAGTAGGTTCGTAGCGACCGTTGGCATTCAAGTCATTGTATTTGAAGACAGTGATGTTCGGTCGAGTGTTGCCCACACCGGCATTATTTCCCACACCCTGAGTAGCTCCAACAGGAGAAAAGGTAAGTGCTGGGGAGGGGTTGGTTGCTGGCAAAGTGTATGTTGGCGCTGCAAAAATCGGTCGCTCACCAGTTGCAGCAATCGATCTTTCCCCTGCCTGTTGAACGCCGTCGCGGTTGTTGTCTACAAATTTAGGGTCGTTTGGTCTCAGCGTGTAGGTTGAGTCTGCTACGAGCAGCGGTTGCTCTCTGCTGATCGTGCCCTGGAATCGCGCCTGCGGCCCTGGTGCCGAAACCACAGTGGGGTTGGCAGTAGTTGAAACTGGAGCATCGAGGTTGCCAGGAGTACCGCCACCTACTACTGCCGGCAGTACAGATGGAAAAATTTCCAACACTGAATAATTGTTAGCTCGCAAATCCTTGAAGGTAACCACTCCGTTTGCATCAGTGATTGCGATCGGTTCGGATGCTGCATCCCAGACACCGTTTTTGTTCAAATCTAAAATGAACGGTACTCGGGCAATGGCGGGTTCCAAGACTCCATTAACAATATTTCGCGTGCCGCTGCGGTCTATGTCTCGAAACTTGTTAACTTCAATTTGATAGAGCGGAGTGTCGCCAACTTGAGCGCAGGCAAAGGTTTGACCGGTTGCTACCGTCACGTCCAGTACGGGAATGTTGTTGGGCGGAGTGCTTTGGGGAAAATCTTGTGTTTCTAAGGGTTCTGCGGTCGGAGAATTAACTTCTAGTCCGGTAACAGAACTAATTTGTCGTGCGATCCGTTCTTCCCGAATCTTGTAGGTTCCGGCTGGTACGTCGAACGACCACTTACCATTTTTGTCTGTTAAGGTGTTCAGTTCCCCTGGATCGCGTTGACCGTTGCCATTGGCATCAATATATATCCTGACGTTTTTAATGCCCGGTTCATTCCCATCTCGAAAGCCGTCGGCATCTATGTCTAGGTATTTGCATCCTACAATCCGGCTCCCGGGAATTATGGTGTTGCCAAAGAAAACGTTGGCATTTGTGTTGCCGACAGTGACAGCGAGGGGATTGGGAGTCGTACTACTGAAACCTGCAGGTATTGCTGTTTCGGTGAGTAGGTAATTGCTGGGGACAAGATTTATGAATGAGAACGCGCCGTTAGCGTCCGTCGTGGTTGTTCTTTCTGTCGGACGATTTAATACGCCGTCGCTGCCGGCCGCAGGTTCGAGGAGAATCGGGATGTTTGCCAGGCCTGGTTCATTTGGCTGTCTGACGCCATCTGCGTTCAGGTCATTGAACTTGATTCCTAAAATTGCCGGGCCAGCATTCCCAACCACAACAGGCTGTAGTTGCAGGGCAATGCGCTCTAGCTCTTCGTTAGTTTTAGTTAAATCTGTCATGATTTCTCTCCTTCACACCTAAATCCACGTAAATTACAGACTACTGTATGGGTTGTAAGTTGCTGAGTAGTTTTTACTAATAGCTGACAACCGCTACTCGATTTTACATACGTCTGCACTTGAGGTAATGTTCCCATCTCACACAACAATGCCTCAAGCTTTGTCGCTGGCAAGTATATCAGGTTTTGAAGAACCCTGGCAATTTGAGGGCAACATCTTCAAGATTTGCACGCCTTCTCTGTCCGTACATACTTGCTGTTTCGAGCTTTAAAAAGCCTAAGACTGACTTCTCCCCCTTCATATCAAGTCCGGCGGCATCGTTCTTGTTTGTCCTGGTTCGCTGTGCTTGGCGATCGCATTGTCTGGGATTGCCAAGTACAGCGAACCAGCACCGATCGAGCTACCGGACTTGATATGACTTGCTTTGCCTGGAAATACGCCGATCGGGTTTGGGGGAATTGCCTGATAGTTTCTCACTCACAGAGATGCTACTGCCTCTGAATATTGCACCCAATATACAAGCCAGTTTCGGAGTTGCCGGAACTTAGGCTTGAGTGTTGGAGGTTGCCAACAATAGGGTATCACGCGATCGCCCTTTAACCTCTTCCTGATTTTGATCTGCGGTTGGCGATTCTGGGCGATCGAGCTTTGTCTCACCCTACATAACGGAGAAATCTCTTGCGCCCACAGTGCTGACCGAGTTCCCGAGCGTCCCATTAATTAATTCATTTCTATTGACAAATTCACCGATTTGTGCATTATGATTCAGACCGACATTCTGTTGTCCAAAGTTAGGACTATTGCCTAAATTCGTCAGAGGTTGATCGACCAAAAAATTACTAATTCGATCAATATCACGACCCGAACTCAAAAGCAAGCTATCCGCCCCAATATTGCCCGCAGGTTCGCCCGCGTAGTTGCTGGCATCCGTCCGCGGGCCGCCATTCAAGGATTTAGCCGACCTATCCTCAGTATCTCCCGTCACCAAATCTCCCGTCAGCAAATCGATGCTGCTGGCCCGAATCTCTGCCGAAACAACAACCACCGCAGGCGGGGTCGTTAGAATGAAACCGGGCGGTGGAACTTCGCGGACAACATAACTACCTACCGGAACGTTGCGGAAACTGTAATTGCCTTGAACGTCGCTTAAGGTACTCGCTTCACCCGGATCTAAACTGCTGTTGTTGTTGAGGTCGATGTAAATTTGAGTGTTGGCGATCGGCGGTTCCCCGGGATCTAGGCGGCCGTTAGCGTTAAAATCGTTAAATTTCACACCGCTGATCGTGCCCGTTACCAACACGTTGCCAAAGCTGAGATTAGTGGCATTTGTGCCGTTGCCCACGGCGATCGGAGTCGGATTTGGCGTGGTTTGTCGAAAACCCGGCTGCGGGACTTCCCTCACCAAATAGGTGCCTTGAGATAAATTGATAAAAGAGAAATTACCTTGCGGGTTGGTTAAAGTCGAAGGTTCGTTGGGGTCTAGGCCGCCGTTGTTGTTGAGGTCGAGGTAAATCGGCCAGTTGGCAACTCTCGGTTCCGTCGGTTCGTTGATACCGTTAGCGTTGAGGTCGTTGAACTTGAAGCCGCTGATGCTGCCGGTGGGAAAATTGTTGCCGAAATTGACGCCGACTGCGTTGGTATTGCCGGTAATGTCGATCGGGCCTGGATTTGCCGTAGTCTGTACCCATCCCGGTTGCTGGACTTCCCTCACCAAATACCGGCCCGGGGAAACATTCGCAAAAGTGTAGTTGCCTTGCGGGTTTGTGATGGTGTTGGGTTCGCCCGGATCAAAGCTGCTGTTGGCGTTGAGGTCGAGGTAAATTGGCCAGTTGGTCAGAGGCGGGTCTGTCGCATCTCGGACGCTGTTGGCATTGAGGTCGTTGAACTTGAAGCCGCTGATGCTGCCGACAAAAAAGACATTGCCAAAATTGATGTTGTTGACAGTGGCGTTGGAAGTAACATTAACCGGGCCGGGGTCAGGCGTGGTTTGGCGAAAACCCGGTTGCTGGACTTCTCTCACCAAATATGTATCTGCGGGAATATTGACAAAAGCGTAATTGCCCTCAACGTTTGTCAAAGTAACAGGTTCGACGCCATCAAGCCTGTTGTTGCGGTTGAGGTCGAGGTAAATTTGCCAGTTAGCTAGCCCTTGTTCCCCGAGATCTCGGCTGCTGTTGTTATTGATGTCGTTGAATTTTGTGCCTGCGATCGTCCCTGCGTTGAAGTTGTTGCCAAAATTGATATTGCCAGCGTTTGTCCCGCTGGTAATCGTGATGGGTGCGGGATTTGGGGTAGTTTGGCGAAAGTTCGGCTGCTGGACTTCCCTAACTTGGTAAGTTCCCGGCGGCAGGTTGGCGAAGATGTAGTTGCCTTGCGGGTTTGTGAGGGTGGAAGGTTCGTTAAACTCTGGCTGGCTGTTGTTGTTGAGGTCGAGGTAGATTTGCCAGTTGGGAATTGGGACTTCTCCGGGATCGGGGCGACCGTTGGCGTTAAGGTCGTTGTATTTGGTGCCGCTGATGCTGCCGACTTGGAAGTTCCCGATGTTGACGTTGCCGATGTCTATTTGGCGGGCGGTTCTGGTGGGATTGCTGCTGGATTCGGACATGGTGTTGCTGGGGCCCAAGGAACGCGATTCAATGTTTTCTGTAGGGCAATCTAGCAGTTTTTTTGCCAATTGCAGCTATTTGAGAGGCATAAATTTTTTTTAGGAAAGGGAAGGGGGGAAAAGTTGTGAGTTTTGAGTTAACTGGTTCCGAGGCTCTTCCTGGGAAACAGTTAATGCCCCATGCCCAATTCTCAATGCCGAACTTCCCACTTTTTTCCAGATTTGATGTACGATCGCTACCAGTTTTGCAGAGGTCGAATTCCCAATGTCCCAAAACTTGACAGCAAGCTGGAATGACGCCCGCGAGGTTCCGAGTTGGCTCGGAGGCTGGAGTTTGTGCGGTTTATTGCTAATGGGATCGATCGCCTCTACTCCTGCTGTCGCACAGCTACCTACCTCCGAACAGAGTAACAGCAACAGCCAGATCGCTCAAACAGGTGCGATCGTCCGCCCCGCAATCAAATTGGGCAGCCGCGGATCGGAAGTGATCGAACTCCAAGCTGCTCTTAAATTGTTGGGCTTTTACACTGACACTGTAGACGGGGTTTTCTCGCAAAGCACGGCTAGAGCTGTATCTGAGTTCCAAGAAGCAGCAGGCATAGCTCCAGACGCAATAGTCGGTCAAGATACTTGGAACAGGCTGTTTCCTGCGGCTCCGAGCGCGATCGTCGAAAACCCCATAGCCAACGATCCTGTAACTGCCGACAACTCAGAGATTAGTCCCGAAGCGCAGCCAACCAATTTTCCAGTTTTGAGAAGACGAATGCGGGGGCCGGCAGTCAGAGATTTGCAAGAGCGGCTGCAGGCCAAGGGATTTTTGCGCGTGAGTGCTGACGGCGTGTTCGGCCCGGCAACTCAAGCTGCTGTCAAGGCGGCTCAGCGACAATATCAATTACCCGCCGATGGCATTGTCGGCCGCGCAACTTGGGAAGCTCTGCTGCGTTGACAGCAAGCGAAAAGTGCCGGCTATGCACGTTGCGCGATCTGGCGATCGTACAAATTGTTAATAATTGGTTTCGGGAGTATTTCTGCACGTCAAAAAGTGTCAAGTTTGGTAAACAAAGTGTTGTCATGCGCGCAGTTGGTGTTAACTTAAAAACATGAGGGGCAAAACCAAGAAGCACAAAAACTTGGATAAAAAAATTGGAATTAGAGTATTTGTCCCGCTCGGCTCTAGTTCGCAGGCAACGCCTGAACCGTGTAGCTTATTAGCAAAGAAAGGTTGATATTGCGATCGAGATTTGTTAAATGGCTTGAAGCTATTGCATGAATCAAAAGTTGCGATCGCACAACAGTCAAACACAGAAGTCTGAATAGACTCCGCTAGTAGCTAGCTCGTCCGCAGAGTAGTTGCAAAAAAGTCCACCTTAGTTGTAGTTTGCTGAAACTCAGCAGAGCTAAAAACCCACTTGAATCAACTTAATTTACAAATGTTTTAGGGTCTGGCATCCGATATGCTAGGCCCTAAAATTTTGTAATTTTGAAGTAGTCATATCAAATCCGTAACATCGGAATTAATATTACCCACAGCCTGGAAACGGCACTGCCGTTTCCCTACAATTAATCGCAGTAGGGAAACGGCACTGCCGTTTCCTCTATATAATTCCGGTGCAACCGGAAACGATATCAGTAGTTTTTGACTGTTAACAGTCAACAGTCAACAGTCAACAGTCAACTGTTAACTAATGACTAATGACTAATGACCATTTCATTTAATGTCCTCAATTCGAGCATTCAAACCGTTAGCGCTGAGCATTTGTAGCAATTCCTCAGCTTTTTCGCGTTCCCGAAAAGCACCGGCTTGCATCACCGATCGCCCGCTGGAAAAAGAGCGAAAAGCACCGGGAACGAGAGATTTCATTTTTTGTAGCTCGCCCGAACTGTTGGTATCCACCACAACTCGATACCGCAAACCCAAAGCAGACGGTCGATCGAATGACGGCGAATTGTCGGAATCGGGCAAAGAATTTCCCCCTAAAGCAGCAGGTACATAACCGCCCCTTCCTAGAGGAATGTTGCGGCCCGGAACCGGCAATCTACCTTCGGAAGAAACCGCAGTCGAACTATCAAAATTGGGAGGAATAATTGATTGCTGTACCGAAATTTCCGAAACCGATCGAGAATTAGGCTCGGGCACGGGAATTGCGATCGCCCCTGGGACTACCGCTGAAGCAGCGGCATTCCTCGGAGAAAGCTCTTGCCGCAACTCAGGGCTTCGCGGTGCGGGTCGATTTTGCACCGGTCGCCTGGAAACGGGCGCAGGTGGAGAAATTGGCGGTATTTCTACTCTGGGGCTTAGCCGCCCGGGAGTGTAAGCAGGGAGAGAAGTTTCTGGGCCGCCGATGCTGGGAGGTCGATCGGCCCTTAGCTCAAAAGCACTTCCCCCAATTGGCGCAGGAGGGCTAAAAGTTCCCGCCACATCAACCGATCCCGTCGTCCGGCTGCTCGACAATTGATTGCCGTAAGCTGGGATTACTTGACCTTTGGCCGCATTGTTGACATCGTACTGGCCGTTGTTGCGAATGACATTCCCCCCCGGTTCGGTCGCAGTTCCCAAATCCGGCAGAGCTCTGGCGATCGCCACAATTCCGTCCCGCCGGTTACTCTCGATATAATTGTTGCGCAGCACCGGTCTAGCATCAGCTTGCACTACTACGCCGTCCTTATTGCGAGTAATTTTGTTGCCGATCAGCAGAGGCGAAGCGTTCTGCGCTACATTCACCCCAAATCCAGTGTTTTCAAACACATTATCTCGAACTTCCGGCTGAGAACTGCCAAAAATCGTGATGCCGTTAGCTCCATTTTTCGAGAAAACATTCCCGCCAATCGTCGGCCTGGAAGTACCCACTACCGAAATTCCGTCGTGAGTGCTGCCAGAAAAAGTATTGTTGACAACCGTCGGAGAACTCGATTCGATCCACAAAGCGTAACCGCGAGAGTTGGTATTCGTCACCGTCACCCCGCTGAGTCCCGCCCCGTCTGCGGCCAAAATCGCGATATTTTGACCCGCCGAAGTCGGACTGATAAAGTATCCTCCGCCTTTGATGACAATATTCTGACCGCGAGTGTTGGGATTTCCCTGAACTGTCACGCTGGACCTGAGCATTAATGGAAATTTTTCGCCGGATTGAGCGCTGTAAGTACCGGGCGCTAGCAAAATCGCTGTCTTGGGCGGAGCCACGCTTAAGGCGTAGGTAAGGGTTTTAAACGGAGATCGATCGCTGCCGTTGCCCCCCGTGTCGCTGCCCCCGGTCGAGCTGACGTACAGTATGTTGATCTCGCTCTGCGGCGTCTGAGAAAGTAGCTGCACTCCCGGTATCCCGGCAGCGATAACTGACGGTTGATGGTTGCAAAGGGCGGTGCTGGCAAAAACGAGCAAAAGGCAAGAACTCAAACAAGGTTTTTGCGATCGATTTTCTTTGCACCAGGTCTGTTGTGAGTAAATCAGCATAAAAAAACGCAACTTATCTGTGAGTCGAGTTTCGCCTCCGGTGTTTCGTGTCGGGTTTTCGCGATCGAACTTTAAATACGCCCGCCTGTTTGGGTTGTTCTCCCTTAATCTTTTGTGTTGTTCTGCTAACCTCACGGCTCTCCTCCCAAGTGTGGTATGCAGCTTAACGATTTCACTCTCATCAAGTTTGATCTATTATGCTTCGTTTTTCTCAAATTCAATAAAACTTAAAAATTTGTCTAAATTAAATCGGTTGAGGTAAAAATTAGGCCGATCGCTTTGCTACGATCTTGACCAAGAATTTCTTGATGGTACCCGCCACGTGATTTATCCGTGGAATCAATCGAAAGCATCTCAAATCTAAAATCCTCAAGCCCCCGAATTTATCCGTGGGGTCTATCCAAAATCCAAAATCTAAAATCTAAAATCGAATGACGGCGTGGGAGAATATAGCGGTTTGACTGGTAGGATTAATTATAATTAGGGTGGTTCTGAATGACCGACAAACAAAACAGAACTTTACCGGCACAGCCAGCACTCTGCCGGATCTTAGATGCAAATTTAGATCGATCGCGCGAAGGGTTGAGAATTATTGAAGAATGGTGCAGGTTTGGTCTCAACAACGCCGATTTGGCTGGCGAGTGCAAGCAACTGCGTCAAGAATTGGCTGCTTGGCACGTCGCAGAACTTCGCAGTGCTAGGGATACGCCGGCCGATCCGGGTACGGAGTTAACTCACCCGCAGGAAGAGCAGCGTTCGAGCATCCAGCAGCTACTGGAGGCGAATTTCTGTAGGGTGGAAGAAGCTCTGCGGGTACTCGAAGAGTATGGCAAAATTTACGATCGGAATATGGGCGCGGCTTTTAAGCAGATGCGCTATCGGGTTTATACTCTCGAAAGCAATTTGCTGGCTTACCGGCGCTACCAGCAGTTACTTCGATCGCAGTTATACCTTGTAACTTCGCCGAGAGACAACTTAATGGGAGTTGTGGAAGCTGCTTTGCAAGGCGGACTGACTTTGGTGCAGTACCGCGACAAAAGCTCAGACGACGGCGCAAAGTTGGCCAATGCGCGCCAGCTTTGCGAACTTTGTCACCGCTACGATGCTTTGCTGATTGTGAACGATCGCGTGGATTTGGCGATCGCAGCGGATGCCGACGGCGTACACTTAGGCCAGGGAGATTGGCCTGTGGCGGAAGCGCGCAAGTTGCTCGGCCCGGGACGGATCATCGGTCGTTCTACTACGAATGGCGAGGAAATGCAGCGAGCTATTGAAGAGGGAGCAGATTATATTGGAGTTGGCCCTGTTTACCACACTCCTACTAAACCTGATAAACAGGCGGCGGGTTTGGATTATGTGCGGTATGCTGCTGATAAGTCGCGGATTCCGTGGTTTGCGATCGGCGGAATTGATATCAACAACCTCGATGAAATATTGAATGCCGGAGCTCAAAGGGTTGCCGCGGTACGCGCGATTATGGAAGCAGAACAGCCTACTTTAGTGACGCAGTTTTTCATCTCGCAGTTGATTCGGATGCAGAATCTGAAAGCTCAGAAAGCTTTGCACGGGAAAACCTAGTAACCGAGGACACGGCACTGCCGTGTCCTGACTGTGGGTAATATTAATACCGATGCCGCCGCCGGATTTGATATAACTAATAACTAATAACTAATGATAAATCAAATTGCGCTGCAAGTTAACGGAGAAACCCGCAATTGTGCGATCGACACACCGTTACCAGAATTACTAAAACAATTGGGATTAAACCCGCGCTTGGTGGCTGTGGAGTACAACGGCGAAATTCTGCACAAACAATTTTGGGAAGCTACACACATCAAAGAGGGCGACATCTTAGAAGTTGTCACAATTGTCGGGGGAGGCTAGGCAATTTTTAGGAGTAAAAACGAGAGTTTTTCCTGCTTCTCTGGTTCTTCGTAAGCACCCAGAGTCATTTCTCCAGGGAAACAAATTGCAAAAAGCTCTGCCTCCTGTAACTTTCTAATAACATAGAAAATCAGGAGGCAGAGCCTCAATTATATGCGTTCCCAGGCATAGCCTAGGAACGAAGAATTAAACTGCGACAGCTTCAGCCGCGGGTTCAGCCACAGGTGCTGCTACAACAGGATAAATGCTGACTTTCTTGCGAGTTTTGCCTTTTCTTTCAAAAGTCACCACACCGTCAATCATGGCAAACAGAGTATCATCTCTGCCGATACCAACATTATTACCAGGGTGAACTTTAGTGCCGCGTTGGCGGATCAAAATGTTGCCAGCTTTGACAACTTGACCGCCGTACTTTTTGACACCCAGACGCTGAGAATTAGAGTCGCGTCCGTTACGTGTACTGCCTGTACCTTTCTTGTGGGCCATAATATCCTCAACTGTATTTACTATGTTTTATTCTGAATCAGTTTCGGCGGTTTGGGGAGTTTCAACAACTGCTTCAGTTAAGTCTCTGGCTGCTAAGACTGTACCGTTGACGCTAATCGAGTCAATCATAAAGCGAGTTGTTTCTTGACGGTGCCCTTTTTTCTTCCGAGTTTTCTTTTTCGGCTTCATCTTGTAGACGAGGACTTTGCGGCCCCGGAAATGCCGCAGAACCGTTCCTTCTACACTGGCATTTTCTAGTAGAGGCTGGCCGATATGAACCTCGCCTTCGTGCTGGATCAGAAATACTTTGTCTATGGTGACTTTGGATTCAGCTTCAACGTGAAGCAGTTCGATGTCGTAGAAGCGGCCTGGTTCTACCCGAAATTGTTTGCCGCCGGTTTCAATGATTGCGTAAGTCATGGGGTGGTTGTTGAGATTGCCGTACAGGTAGCTGATGAGTCATTGGTCATTGGTCGTTGTGGACTTTTGACTGGTGACTGCTCTCCAGCTTTTGGAATGTCTTAACCTGATCCGAGCCGGATTTAGACAGACAATCTACTATTATTGCGGATTGTTGTAGTTTTGTCAAGGGAAAAGGCACTTGATCTTTTCTAATTGTTAGTTTGAGAACAGATTGGTGGCGACGAACTACGGAATGCTTACAGAGTTAAATGTAGATTTTCTCATATTCTCAATTCTGAAACAGGGCAGGTAAAAATGGCAAATCGCATCTGGAAATTCTTAAATACTGATATCAAAGAACTGTGTTCCGCCGAAGCAGCGGAGGGAATCGGAGAAGCTGGGAAAACAGCCGCCGAATTGGCAAAAATGTTCAAAGAACAAGGGCTGGACAATAGCAACTTGCTGCTAGAGGTTTTGAACTCTCCCTTAGCTCAAGTTGTGGGAACTGGATTGCCATTTGTCGGGATTGCGGCGAAAATGCTGGCGTTTTTTATCGAAAAAACTCAACAGCAGCCGACTTTAGCTGAGTGCATTTTCCTCGTCAGTCAGGCGGCTTATCTGGAAAGTTTTAAGGATTTTCTTGAAGAAGACGCAATTCTGTTAAATCGCATCGGGCAAACTCCGGTTTCCGATAAAGTCAAGCAGTTGCTTAAAAAATTGGCGGATTTGGAATTGAGCGATACAGCAGCTACAGAAACTGTTATTTGCTTCCGGGATTCGATATTAGCCGAGGAATTTAACCTAGTGCTGTCACAGCGGCTGCAACAAGCCGGACTAAATGCCGATGAAGCTCAAATTTTGACAAAGAGAGTTGCTGCTAATACTCACCGTTATTTAATCAAAGCTTGGGCTGTTTCCAGCGATGCCATGAAACATCTCGGACAGCCTTCTATCAGAGAATGGCGGGAGGAACAAGAGAAATATCAAAGCATTGACAAATACCTGCAAGAACAGATTGCCTCTCTACCCCTAGAACCTGTATTTGCAGAAAATTTCTCATTCAAAGATATCTACGTGCCTCTGAAGGCAAAGCCAATTGATAAAAAGGCAAATCGTGTTAAAAATACAGAACATTTCGATTTAGCAACTTGGGCAAAAAAATTGCTTGAGGATGGCAAAAAAGAAAATAAAGTAATGTTTGTCGAAGCTGGACCCGGACGCGGCAAGAGCGTTTTTTGTCGGATGTTTGCTGACTGGGTGCGGCAACATTTGCATCCAGTTTGGACTCCCGTGTTAATTCGACTGCGAGATATTCCCATATTGCAAAAGAGTTTTCGAGAAACACTCAAAGAAGCAGTTAATGCTGGTTTTGCTAGCGATGACGGCTGGTTGACAGATAGAAACACGCGATATTTGTTTTTCTTGGATGGCTTTGACGAGTTGCTGATGGAGGGGAGAAGCAGCGGCGGTTTAGAGCAATTTCTCAAGCAAGTAGGACAATTTCAGCGAGACTGCGATCAGAATTCGGAAATGGGACACCGGGTTTTGATTACTGGCAGAACTTTAGCTTTGCAAGGGATTGAAAGGCAAATGCCAGATAACTTGGATCGAGTCGAAATTCAGATAATGGATGACGGACTACAGCAACAGTGGTTGAGCAAGTGGGAAGCCCAACTAGGGGCCGAAAAAACCTCAGCTTTTCAGAATTTTTTGCAAGATAAATGCTGTCCACAGAATGTAAAATCAGAACTCTCGCGAGAGCCGCTCTTGCTTTATCTGTTAGCGGCAATGCACCGGGACAAAATCTTGAAAGTTGAGGATTTTCAAGGAACTAACAGCACTCAAGCAAAAATTTTGATTTACAACCAAGCTGTGAATTGGGTACTCACTGAACAGCGGTCTAAATTGCTCAATCGCAATTTGACCGAACTGGAGACAGAAGATTTGCGGCGCATCCTTACAGAAGCAGGATTGTGCGTGGTGCAGTCGGGAGGGGAATGCGCTCCTGTAGCGATGATTGAGAAACGATTGAGAGAAGACAACTCGGTTAAAGCCTTACTTGAAAAAGCACAAATACCGATTGGCGACAATCCTCTGAGAAATGCTTTGGCGGTTTTTTATCTTCAGCAAGGCAGTAAAGAAGGTTCTGTGGAGTTTGTACACAAGAGTTTTGGTGAATTTCTGTGTGCGGAACGATTGAAAGAAAGTCTGGAAGAGTGGACGGAACCGGGAAAGAAAGGTAGAGGATTTAATACTCAAGACTCTCAGATGGACTGGGAGATTTATGATTTGTTGGGTTATGGGCCGCTGACAGAAGAAATTGTGGAATATTTGATGGGGTTGTTAACAAGTCCGGCCGATCCAGGCGAGGAAAATCTGTTTCGCCCTGTGCAGTTATTCCAGCGTTTGGAAAATTTTTATCTGCGGTGGTGCGAGGGCGAATTTATCGATATGCTGCCGGAAAGTTTGCCTCAGAAGAAGATGCGCCTACTGCGAGATCAATTGAAAACCCAAGATTTGGGACAGCGACAAATAGATATTTATGCTGGTTTGAATGTGATGATTTTGCTGTTGGAGTTGCATTGTTACGGTCAGCAGAGAGATAAATTGAAAAACAAAATGGTGTTTTATCCTTGCGGGAAGCCTAATGATGAAGGCAAGCTTGACGATACCAATCGGTTATTGCGTCTCATCAGCTATAGCTATTGTGTTGGGGATTCTGGCTTTCTCCAAATTGTTGGGCTATTTCTCAGCGGCGCAAACCTCAGCGGCGCAAACCTAGGTGGCACTGAACTCTGTGGCGCAGACCTCTATGGCGCAAACCTTAGTGGTGCAAACCTCAACGGCGCAGAATTCAGCAACGCAGACCTCATTGACGCAAACCTTAGGGGCGCACACCTAAGTGGTACATATCTCACTGAGGCAGACCTCAGCGGCGCAGACCTCAGCAACGCAGACCTCAGCAACGCAGACCTC
The DNA here is from genome assembly GCF_036700785.1 of Microcoleus sp. S28C3. Lineage (NCBI taxonomy): Bacteria > Bacillati > Cyanobacteriota > Cyanophyceae > Oscillatoriales > Microcoleaceae > Microcoleus > Microcoleus sp. S28C3. The sequence continues at coordinate 25,515 of NZ_JAUBPO010000027.1, forward strand.
AGCAACGCAAACCTCAGTAGCGTAGACTTCAGAGGCGCAAACCTCAGCGGCGCAGACTTCACCGGTGCAGACCTCAGCGACGCAAATCTAAGTGGTGCAAACCTCCACGATGCAGACCTCCGCGACGCATACCTTAGCGACGCAAATCTAAGTAGCGCAGACCTCCGCGACGCAGACCTCCGCGGCGCAAATCTCAGTGGCACAAATCTCAGCGGCACAAACCTCAGCGGCACAAACCTCAGCGGTGCAAACCTCAACGATCGCATTTTTGGCGATGTCAAATGGGATGAAAACACAAACTGGGAGAATGTTCGAGGTTTGGATACAGCCGTTGATGTTCCAGAAGCGTTAAGGCGACAGCTAGGAATGCAGTAGAAACGTTTTTCCCGGCTTGGCGTATCATTTTTATGAACAGGCTTTTCGGCCTGTTCCACAAAGAGTGAATTTTATTGTGGGGTGGGCGCCAGAGTCCGCGCACTTGGCTAGAGTTTGAGCATCCCACGATCGCAGATGCGGCCATCTATCCCTATATCGCTTTAGCGAGAGATGGCAAGATTGAACTCGATGCTTATCCCAATGTTTTGAATTGGATCGATCGGGTGAAGCAACTCTCTGGTTATATTCCCATGTTGGGAATCTAGGCATTTTGAAGATCGCCGAGTTAAATAAGTAGACAAGGAGTTAGATTTTATGCCTCGTCAATTTGGTAAGATCGCTTTTACTCCCGCAGTGAAAGCCATGCAAGAAAAAATGGGTTCCCGCGAGAACTATGAACGCTTTGTGGCTAAAGGTGCAGATAATAATTCCATCAATCCCGATCTAGAGCAATTTATTTCCAGTATGGAAGGATTTTATCTAGGCACTGTGAGTTCTAATGGCTATCCCTACATCCAGTTTCGCGGCGGGAAAGCAGGATTTTTAAAGATTCTCGATCGGAGAACTTTGGGATTTGCGGATTTTCGTGGCAATGTGCAATATATCTCTGTGGGAAATCTTGCTGAAAATGATAAAGCATTTTTGTTCCTAATGGATTACCGTCATCGCCGGCGCCTCAAGATTCTCGGTCGCGCCCGCGTTGTGGAAGACGATCCAGTAATACTTGCCCGAGTTCGGGATACAGACTATGATGCAACTGTCGAAAGAGCGATCGTATTTGAAATTGATGGCTGGGATTGGAACTGTCCGCAGCATATTCCGATTCGCTATTCTGAAACGGAAGTAGAAGCAATGCAGACCAGAATTAGAGAGTTGGAGAAACTTTTAGCAGCTAAAAACCCTAATAACGTAAATACTCCCGATCCACCGGCGCCCATCAATTAACAAGCAAGAACAGCATTGAATAAGTAGCCGATACTGATGCTATCCCAAAGTACGATCGACCCTGTGGTTTACCGTGTGGTTTGTAGCGAGCACGAAGAGTCCTCATCAATAAGGAGTAAAGTCCTGACTGCCAACGATCGCCCTTAATTATCTTCAAAAGGGCGATCGAACTGGGCTCAAGCCGTCGCAGAACATTTGCGCGATCGTAACAATTCCAAAGCTTGCTGTTTCACGCGACCTTCCATCACCTCTTTTTGCAAATTAATAAAAGCCTCAAAATCTTCTAAACCGTACTTAGTCATCTGCAACTGCTGTCGCAACTGTTCTTCGGCCTCAACCGTTAAGTAACCTGTTGCCAAAGCTTTGCGGACAATTTTACTGATTAAAGTCATAGTAGCTTCACCCTGAATACACCTACGTTAAAACACTGAAGTTTTGTCAAACGACTAACTCAGCTTTTAGTTTGTTTCATAATTACCCTTCAAATAGGTTAAATCTACCTTAAGGTCTATGTAAATAAAGTTATTTTTGATACATTGATGAAACTGTAGCGATTTTAAATGTAGAGTGCGATTAAATTGGTATCTTGAGTTTATGTGAGACCACATTATCCTTAAAATACTTTACATCTACCTTAAGGCATATTTAAACATAGCGATTTGTGACATTGGCAATTGTAGAGATTTAAAATGTAGAGTGCGCTTAAATTGGTGTATTTAGTTTCTATCTAACAACAGCCGCCATTCTCTCACAGCAAAAGGAGGAACCAGCAATTCTGTTTCTTTTTGATTTTTCACGGGCAAATTCAACCGCAAAGGTCGATTACTTTCCAATTGTGTAACTATTGATTTAAAATCGTATTCTCCGACATTAATTGGCAAATCAGACTCGCTCCAAATATCATTTGCCTTGCCAATTTCGCGATTTCCCGCCGCAACTTTCAGCGGAACAGGGTGCTGCATTTCTATTCCCGGAAATCCTACTAATCTCAGATTTAAAGACTTTACTACTCCCGACTTTACTCGCTTGTACAAAACAACTTGCCACGCTTTGTCATCAGTATCGCGCAGGCTTTGTACGGATCGGAACATTACTGTCTCAGCAGTTTCTGGATATTTGTGAATTGAGGCGAAAGCGGGCGGGCTGACAGCTAAGATTAGATACAAGCACAAGCTAATGACAGTTAAAGTTCTACGCCAACAATAATGTTTTTTCAACTTGCAATACCTCCGATAAGTTACACTTTTTAGCAAAAAAACAGGTTTCTCTTGAGATTATTAAGGAATGAACAATAGAAACAGGCAGGTTTTGTATAAAGGTTATTCGTCGATGACCGAGTTACGCGCTCAACCTGCCCCTACATTATACCTAGTCTTGGTTTCGTGAAGTTAAGCGCTAAACCTGGTCTTACAATGTACATAGTCTGGTTTATTTCCAATCGGTTTCAGCTTGGGATAGCACGTAAGCTGAAACATCGATAATTTGTTGTTCCGACAAACGATCTTTGTAAGCGGGCATAATACCTTTGCCGTTGGTTACTAAGTTGGAAATGTTGGCGATGGAATCCATGCCGTATTTTTTTAATGCTTTTTGTTTCAAGTTTTTGCCGCGCCTGATAATGTTACTACCGTTGATGTGACAACCTGCACAGTTGGCGCTGAAAACTTCGGCTGCGGTTGCGGGATTTGTAGCTGTATCTGCGAGGGCAATTTGGGAATTAGTGGCGATTTCCACAAAGGCCAGTATCAGTATCAATACAAAAGCGCTGAGAAATTTTTTAAATTTATTTAGCGAAATCATCTATTTGCAATCTGAAAAATAGTGCTGGATTTAATGATATCACTAAATACGCATTTTGGGTTAACTCAGCGATTCATTCTTCCCAATCGAATGTGCGGGAAACTGCTTTCTTCCAAAAGCGATATTTTTGCTCGCGAAGTGCGATCGGCATTTTCGGTTCCCAAGTAAAATCCACCGCCCAATTGTCCCGCAATTCGGCTAGCTGGCTCCAAAAACCTACCGCCAAACCCGCCGCATAAGCCGCGCCGAGTGCAGTAGTTTCTGCTACCACAGGCCGCACCACAGGCACTCCCAAAACATCGCTCTGAAACTGCATCAGCGTGTGATTTCCCACCATACCTCCGTCTACTTTTAAAGACAAAAGCTGCACAGCAGAATCCTGATTCATAGCGTCCAATATTTCTCGCGTTTGCCACGCTGTCGCTTCCAATACTGCGCGGGCAATGTGTGCCTTAGTCGCGTAGCGAGTTAAACCTGCAATTACTCCCCGGGCGCTGTCTTTCCAATAGGGCGCGTAGAGTCCAGAAAAAGCCGGGACAACGTAAACTCCGCCGCTATCTTTGACTGTATTTGCTAATGTTTCTACTTCCGCAGATGTGTTGATGATGCCCAAATTGTCCCGCAGCCACTGCACTAAAGCTCCGGCGATCGCAATACTGCCTTCCAAAGCATACACAGCGGGCGATTCTCCTATCTTGTAGGCGACTGTTGTCAGCAACCCGTTTTTTGAAGGGACGATCGCCTCACCAGTATTCAGCAGCATAAAACAGCCCGTACCGTAAGTATTTTTCGCCTCCCCGGGACTGAAACAAGTTTGCCCGACGAGGGCGGCTTGCTGATCGCCCAAAGCAGCAGCAATCGGAACACCTGCAAGCAATCCTTTTGCAGTTCCAAAAACTTGACTCGAAGGGCGAATTTCTGGCAGCATCTGGCGGGGAATTGCCATTATTTCCAAAGTTTCGGCATCCCAATCGAGGGTTTGCAAATCCATCAGCATCGTGCGGCTGGCGTTGGTAACATCGGTAATGTGCGCGCCGCCAGTCAGGTGCCAAATCAGAAAAGTATCGACATTGCCAAAAATCGCATCCCCTCGATCTGCAGCTTCCCGCAATCCTGAAATATTGTCCAGCATCCACTTAATTTTCGGCCCGCTGAAATAAGTTGCCAGCGGCAAACCGCATCGTTTTTGAAATCGATCTTTGCCCTCAACTTCAGCTAAGTTTTCGCAAATTTTGTGAGTGCGGGTATCTTGCCAAACAATCGCATTGCCGTAATGATTACCAGTATTTTTGTTCCAAACAATTGCAGTTTCTCGCTGGTTGGCTATACCGAGTGCAGCAATATCTTTCGGGTCGATATTGCCGATTTCGAGGGCATTTTTAATCACGCTTTGGGTACCCTGCCAAATTTCCTCGGGATTGTGTTCAACCCATCCTGGTTGCGGATAGATTTGCTGGTGTTCTTGTTGGTTGCTGCAAATTATCTGTCCCCGGCGATCGAATATGATAAACCGGGTGCTGGTGGTTCCTTGATCGATCGCTGCTACGTATTTTTTTGCCAATTGTCTAAAATATGTTTAGTAATGAAGTCTTTAACGTATATGATACTATATCGAGAAGTCAAATTAATGTCAAAAACTTTAGCTTAGGAAACTCCACAAGTTGAAACTGGCAGATTTGCTGAGGCTCGATCGCACAATTAAGGTTATTGGCTTTGACGACGCTCCGTTTTCTCGGACAAGCGGCAGTTTGGTGTCGATCGCGGGCGTAGTCTGCGGGGGAACTCGATTTGAAGGAATGGTGTGGGGACAAGTCCTCCCAGACGGATTAGATGCCACGGATGCTATTTCTGGGCTACTCCTCGGAGGCAAATTTCTGCCGCAATTGCATCTCGTTTTGCTAGACGGAATTGCTTTCGGCGGCTTTAATATTATTGACCTTCCCGAGTTAGCATCGCGGCTGCAAATTCCGTGCGTTGCTGTCATGCGCCGCCCACCAGATTTAGCTGCTGTTGAAAAAGCCCTCCGCCATTTACCAAATTTGGAATACCGTTTAGAATTGTTGCGCCGCGCAGGTAAAATTTACGCTTTTGAACCTTTCTTTTTTCAAGTTTGCGGCGAAAAACCAGAAGTAATTGCGCTGGTGCTTCAGCGTTTGACAGACACTGGGAAAGTTCCTGAAGCTTTGCGTTTAGCTCATTTGATTGGTGCGGCGGTCATTACTGGAGTTAGCGGCAGTTCTGCTTGAATAAGAGCGAATAGAACGGGCAAGATGCCCGTCCCACAAAGAGTAATTTTTTTTGTGAGGTTGGCATCCTGCCCGCCCATGAAAAGCTTATTGTAAATGATGTTATTTGATGAGTTTTTACCTACCTACTTACTTACACAATTTCGCCGTCTAATTCACCGAATTCGATTTGAGTTCCCAACGCCAAAGTTAAGGTACTTTCAGGTTCTACCATTTTTAGATCGCCTTGAATGTCTGTAGCCCACCAAGCGCGATCGGACAAATTTGTCAATCCTAACGAAAGCTCGTTTCTCGATCGAGAAGTGACTATAGCTACAAGACCGTTAGATGCTGCGGCTGTTAAACTCGGTATGTCAGAGGTCAATAGTTGAGTTCCCGCACTTAGAGGAATCACTCGACTGGCTAATTTCAGGGAAAATTGGCTGCTGGTAAAAGAATTTACTGCCGGCTGAGCTGATATAAAGGTAGGCGGAAGATTTGTCGGTGTTGGGGCTGGCAAGTCAGAGTTTCCTACTGTAATTGTACAGTTGCCGATTTTCTTTTGGTCGCCCGATCGCAAATAACTCACCGCTCCGCTATCCACATTCTCGCAAACAATTTGACCTGCTTCCAATTGAAACCGCATGGCCAAGGGCGAAACATTAGGAATGCAGATAATAGACAAATTTTCATCACTGCCAAAAGTGATAGGTTCCGAACCCAGAGTGAGAGTGCGATTTGCTCCGGTATCGTAACTAATTACCAGCCAAGCTTTGTTGAACAAAGTTTCGGCTACAACCAACATAATGCCAATCCAAAAACCGATCGCAGCACAGCCAGCTAAACGGCCCGCAGTACCGGATAAATTGTAAGCAAACAGAATAAACAAACAGCCGCCAAAAACTCCTCCAACACCGCCGCCTCCCGTGCCGCGAAGCGCTCCCAAATTAGGAATCCGCTGTGCAAGTCCAAGTCCTAACAAACTGCCAGCTATTCCCCAGCAAATTACTCGCAATAATTCGTTGTTGCCATCCCCAATCCCGCTGTAAATGCCTTCGGCGATCGCCCCAGAAATGGCTCCTGCTATTAAACCAAACAATCCGCCATTTTTTAAAGCCTGTTTAATTTGAGGCTTGCCTTTGATATAGTAATAATAGCCGAACATGATAGCAGCAGCAATGCCACCGCCTACCAGCCCAAACCATCGAGCTGTGGACAATACACTGTCAAAAACAGATTCCGAACCAGTGAGCCCCTGCATGAAAGGTTCGGTGATTAGATTGCCGGCGAAACCGCCGACAGCACCGCTAATGCCAAACTGTAAAGCTTTTTTAAGGGCTGATAGATTTCTTTTCACGGCGCACCAGATTTAAAGTGAGAGTCAAATCTAGCTACAAGCTCGAAAGTCACGATTTCCGATGCTCTGATATCTTGCACCACGATCGAGAACAGGCTTTCCGGCCTGTGAAGCGAAGAGTGAGTTTTCTTGTGGGGTGGGCCCAAGAGCCCGCCCGTCCAAGACTCATTGAGAATTGTGCAAGATGTGAGACGAGCGCACCTCTCTCCCCTGTCTTGGGCCTGTCTCCCTTCCCTCTCAGGGAAAAGTCTTTGAGCGTTGCGCCGTCGCCCGCCACAAATCCCCTTTAATAATCTATCGCCTGTAACCCTTGCTGCGAGAGAATTATAGCAAATTTTTAATCTGTGAAATTTTAACGCTGAACACCCTAGTGAGGGCCCAAATATGAAAAGGAATGTTACAAACTATTACAGTAACACTCAGAATGTGAACATAATGCCTCAAAATACTTGCGAGAGGTAGTTGTGTCAGAGAAGCAATATCCTTACTAACTGCCCGACAGTCACTCGATCGCCACTTAGTGGCCTGCTGCAATCTCGATCAAAAATTAAAGATCGCATCAGTCATTTGTGGTATTCTAAGCGACAGGCTTAGTGCGGGCACTCACAAGCGCACCGGCGTGAAGAACCAGCGCCGTCAAACATCGAAGGTCGCCTCCCGCCCACAACTTTAACAGTTGCTGGCTGTGGAAAGTCCGAGCTTCCCTGTCAAAGCTCTTGCCTGAGCATGAAAGGTACGGGATGCAAGCGCCCGCCGTCGCTCGCTCAGCGCGGAGCAGTTCGTATAGCAAAATATCCAGCGGGTACACACAAGATGAGTATCGTCACCAAATCAATCGTCAACGCAGACGCCGAAGCTCGCTACTTGAGCCCAGGTGAATTAGATCGGATCAAGAGCTTCGTCACCTCTGGTGAACGCCGCGTCCGCATCGCCCAAATTTTGAGCGAATCCCGCGAACGCATCGTCAAGCAAGCAGGCGACCAACTTTTCCAAAAGCGCCCTGATGTTGTTTCTCCCGGCGGCAACGCTTACGGCGAAGAAATGACCGCAACTTGCTTGCGCGACTTGGATTACTACCTGCGTTTGATCACCTACGGAATCGTAGCTGGCGACATTACTCCGATCGAAGAAATCGGTATTGTCGGCGTCCGCGAAATGTACAAATCTCTCGGCACCCCGATTGAAGGCGTCGCCGAAGGCGTTCGCGCTATGAAAAATGCAGCGAGTTCGCTGCTGTCTGGAGAAGACGCTTCCGAAGCTTCCTCTTATTTCGACTACGTTATCGGTGCGATGCAGTAAGGAATTTCGATTTTAGATTGTCGATTTTAGATTGAAGAATTGGGCGTTACTGGTAACAAGCTAAAAGCTTTTGCAAATAACCAGCCTCTTAAAAATCTCAAATCCCAAATCCCAAATCCCAAATTCTAGCTCCAAAATTGGACTGACTCAGCCACTTTCAAGGAAACAAGACAACCATGCAAGACGCAATTACCGCCGTTATCAATTCCTCTGACGTTCAAGGTAAGTACCTCGACATCAGCGCTCTAGACAAGCTCAAGAACTACTTTGCTTCTGGTGAACTGCGCGTCCGCGCCGCTACCGCCATCAGCGCCAATGCAGCCACAATCGTCAAAGAAGCAGTTGCTAAGTCTCTGTTGTACTCTGACGTAACTCGTCCAGGTGGCAATATGTACACCACTCGTCGTTATGCAGCTTGCATCCGCGACTTGGACTACTACCTCCGCTACGCCACCTACGCCATGCTAGCTGGCGACCCTTCGATCCTCGACGAGCGCGTGCTCAACGGTTTGAAAGAAACCTACAACTCCTTGGGCGTGCCCATCGGTTCTACCGTACAAGCAATCCAAGCAATGAAAGAAGTCACCGCTGGTTTGGTCGGTTCTGACGCTGGTAAAGAAATGGGCGTCTATTTCGACTACATCTGCTCTGGCTTGAGCTAAGACTCAGGAAGAAGGAAGAAGGAAGAAGGAAGAAGAAATAACATTTATTTCTTGCCTCTTTTAACTTTAGACTTGTTACCTTTGGCTTTGAAAAGAGGTCAGGGAAGTTGAGAGTGATTGCTAGACCGTCAAAGGCTTGTCGAGAAAGCCCGACGAGTTTTAACGAGCTAGTTTTGACTCGTAACTCCCTGCCTTCAATCTTTAAAAAATCCATCTAATAATCTGTAAACCTACTCAGGAGTTCGTTTCCCATGAGAATGTTTAAGGTGACTGCTTGCGTCCCAAGTCAAACCCGCATCCGCACTCAGCGCGAATTGCAAAATACCTATTTTACTAAGCTGGTTCCTTACGACAACTGGTTCCGGGAACAGCAAAGAATTATGAAAATGGGCGGCAGAATTATTAAAGTGCAACTGGCTACCGGTAAGCCCGGAGCTAATACAGGTCTACTTTAAGATCCGAAGCTGGATTAGTAGAGGGGTAAGAGGTCGATGGCGGCCTCTTTTTTTGTAACTGCTCACCGGAACAGAGTTGCGGTATTGCAAAGGACGGCGTTTGGCAAGTATTCACGCTCAATCTGATGGCTCTCTTTCAGATGAGTTAACTTACTCTCCTAGCAATAAATTAAAGAACCCATTTCGGTTAATTGCCCAGGATAAATATTAACAGCATCCTTGGTGGGATCATTCTCAGAATTGGAAAAGTACGCTCAATAACTTAAGGTTGATAATTGGGCCCTATATTTTTTATTGTTTAATCAAACCTTGGCTAGAGGTGTTTGAGATTCCTGGATTGTGACGAGGATTGTGCCAATTAATCTACGATCTGAAAGATTTTCGTACTCTTTTTCGTGATGGATTAGTTACGGATTTGGTTGTTGCTTAACTTTATACTACCCCCTAAGTGACAAAAGAGGGATTAGACATCTCCAACCATTCTTGTGGGGAGTAGGGGTTAGGCATCCTGCCGGCCCGAGACGAACTGTTCTGGAAATGTCGAATAACTAATAATTCACCAAAAAACTAAAGCCCTTTTCCGTTGTTGCGGGAAAAGAGCTTTAGTTTATTATTAACCTGGCACTGAGCTATTTTACCGGGCAGTGACCCGCCGAGTATCTTCGCCATAGCAACGTTTAACAACCGAGTTCGGGATGGATCGGAGTGGTTCCATTACATCATAAGCACCAGGAAAGCTTTGAAAACTTTTAATCCTGTGTCTGCGTTCAGCTTAATGTTAAGCTTGATGCACTGCATCTCTTTCGCTCGACTTAATTACCTTATCAAGTTTTCCCCACTCTGTCAACCCCTTTGCCAAAAGTTTTTTAAAGGTAGCCCGAAACCACTGCAATTATCGGGGTTTTAGGCCGAGTTTGCGAGTGTGGCCGATCGACCTTTAACTTACAAGTCCAAAAAAGCCGCCTCGGTTCCCTGTTCTCTGCGAATCTTCCCGTCCTTCACAAACCACGCCACGACCTGCTTAACTGTTAATTGTTCGATCGGGATCTCGGCTTCTGTCGCAATTTGCCTCAAAGGCCGCAAAGACGCCACCACCAAATTTGTAAAAAAGTTTTCAAAACTAGCATCAAGTTCGATCGACCCTTTAATACTTTCATCATTCTTAATCCAATCCATCACCTGCCCATTAGTCACCTCAGCCACCGGCAAACCAGTCTCCCCAGAAATTTGCTTCAGCACCCTCAAAGCATAAATTGCCACCCGCGCCGAAAACTTTTCCTTCGACGACAGCAGCGCCATATCAACTTCCGCACACTCTTCCGGCTTTAAAAAATCTGCTAGCGGTTCCATAGTTATTAGTTACTTGTTATTTGTTATTTGTTATTGGTAATCGGTAAAAACATCTATCCGTGTATCCGTGTCAAAAGCCGTATCGTGCTGTTGGTAATCGGTAAAAGCAAAAAACACCCATCCATGTATCCGTGTCAAAATCCGTGTAGTGCTGTCGGTAATTGGTAATTAGTAAAAACACCCATCCGTGTATCCGTGTCAAAATCCGTGTAGTGCCTTCCCTCATCCTTCTTCCTTCTTCCTTCTTCCTTCTTCCTTCTTCCTTCTTCCTTCTTCCTTCCTTCTTGCAATCAAATAACCGCAGCGGTGTTCCCCATTAATAATCCAGTGAGTCCGCTCCACAATACAATCCGGCAAAACCGCTGCAAACATTTCCAACTCATTGCCACACACACTCGGAAAAGTTTCAGCAACATTAGAAATCGCGCAGTTGTGTTCCATCAACACAAATCGATCGCCCAAACCAGCGCGATCGCACATCCCCACCTCTACAGATTCTACAGGATAACACTCAGCCATATAACCTTCAGCCCTGCGGAGTTCCACCAACTTAGTCACCCGTTCTTGCAGCGAACCCGTACCCACTAACCGCCGGTAGTCCGTAGCCTTGCGCTGCCACTGTTTTCGCAGAATAGTAATTACTTGCTCGCGGCCGACGGTTTCCGCCAAAGTATCCAAGAAAGAGACTGCAAAATCACCGTAACGATTGGGGAATCGATCGCGCCCCAGACTGGTAAGCTCATAAATGTGCTGCGGCCGCCCCATCCCAGCCTGAACCGACTGATACTGAATCAGCCCCTCCGCTTCCAAATCCTTCAAGTGACGGCGAATTGCCTGCGGGCTGATATCCAAAGACTCCGCCAACTCAAGAGCCGTCCCCTGCCCCCCCTTGAGCAAATATTCCAGGATGTCTTGTTTCGTTGAAGTCTGCTGAGTAGTCTCCATCATCTTCACAAAAAATTATTATTTTGACTTTGACAATATCACTATTGTTAATGTAGCTTAAAATATAGTAAAGCAACAAAAGTGTTGTTTTACTTCCCAGAGCAGTCCAGCAGAACTCGCTCAAGCCCAGACAGGCATTGCCCCGTCTGCCATCCAGAGAGCATTATCTAGAACACTGAACACGCAAAATAATGAGTTCTACCACAGTCAAAACCTTAGTCAACCAGCCCTACAAATACGGTTTCGTCACCGACATCGAGTCAGACACCATCCCCCGCGGCTTGAGCGAAGATGTAGTCCGCCTGATTTCAGCCAAGAAAAACGAACCGGAATTCATGCTGCAATTCCGCCTCAAAGCATATCGGCAGTGGTTGAAAATGACCGAGCCCACTTGGCCCCACGTCAACTATCCCGCGATCGACTACCAACAAATTATCTACTATTCCGCGCCCAAACAAAAGCCCAAAAAGCTCAACAGTTTGGACGAAGTTGATCCGACACTGCTAGAAACCTTCGAGAAACTCGGTATTCCCCTATCCGAACAAAGGCGGCTCGGAAATGTTGCCGTCGATGCCGTTTTCGACAGCGTTTCAATTGCCACAACATTTAGAGAAAAGTTAGCCAAAGACGGCGTAATATTCTGTTCCATCTCAGAAGCCGTCAAAGATTATCCCGAACTAATAGAAAAATATCTCGGCAGCGTCGTACCAGTCGGCGATAACTTTTTCGCAGCCCTCAACTCCGCCGTATTCAGCGACGGTTCCTTTGTTTACATTCCCAAAGGCGTCAAATGCCCAATGGAATTGTCAACATATTTCCGCATCAACAACGGAGATTCCGGCCAGTTCGAGCGCACCCTAATTGTTGCAGAAGAAAACAGCTCAGTTTCTTACCTGGAAGGCTGCACCGCGCCAATGTTTGACACCAACCAACTGCACGCCGCCGTAGTGGAATTGGTAACAATGGACAATGCCGATATCAAATACTCCACAGTGCAAAACTGGTACGCCGGCGACGCCAACGGCAAAGGGGGCATTTACAACTTCGTGACGAAACGGGGTTTGTGTCAGGGAGTTAATTCTAAAATTTCTTGGACACAAGTAGAAACCGGTTCCGCGATTACTTGGAAATATCCCAGTTGCGTGTTAGTCGGCGACAACTCTGTGGGCGAATTCTACTCGGTAGCGCTGACAAATAACCAACAGCAAGCTGACACCGGAACCAAAATGATTCACGTTGGAAAAAATACTCGCAGCACGATTATTTCTAAGGGAATTTCGGCGGGAAATTCATCCAACAGCTATCGCGGTTTGGTGAAAATGGGGCCTAATGCTAAAGGCTCTCGCAATTACTCTCAGTGCGATTCCATGCTGATTGGCGACAATGCTCAAGCGAATACTTTCCCTTACATTCAAGTGCAGAACCACACTGCTAAAGTCGAACACGAAGCTTCTACTTCTAAGATTGGGGAAGAGCAATTGTTCTTCTTCGCACAGCGGGGAATTTCCGCAGAAAATGCTATTTCGATGATGATTAGCGGTTTCTGTAAAGATGTTTTCAATCAGTTACCGATGGAATTTGCGGCGGAAGCTGATAAGCTGTTGAGTCTGAAGCTGGAAGGAAGTGTCGGGTAGAAGGTAGAAGGAAGAAGGAAGAAGGAAGAAGGAAGAAAATATTTTGGCGGGCGAGAAACCATCGTTACCAGGCTCTGCCTGGTAACGCATATCTAGAGGCTCTGCCTCACATTTCTCTCTCCCGTTTCCAACGAGGCAGAGCCTCGCGACACGCATTCCTAGGCAGAGCCTAGGAACGAAAAGAACGAGAAGAAAAAACTGTAAAGTGCATTGAGGCAAAGGAAAAAAATAGATGATTGTTGAAAATAGTCAAGTGGTGCTATCCGTCCGCGATTTAACTGCGAATGTGGAAGATACCCAAATCCTTAAGGGTTTGAATCTGGAAATTAAATCGGGTGAAATTCACGCGATTATGGGGCCGAACGGTTCGGGGAAAAGCACTTTATCCAAGATATTAGCCGGCCATCCTGCTTATACGGTAACTGGCGGAGAAGTTACTTTTTTGGGTCAAAATTTGCTGGAATTACCGCCGGAAGAACGTTCTTTGGCTGGCGTCTTCCTAGCGTTCCAATATCCTTTAGAAATTCCCGGCGTTAGCAATCTGGATTTCTTGCGCGTGGCTTACAATTCTCACCGCAAACATCGCGGTTTGGAAGAATTGGATGCTTTTGATTTCCAAGATTTAATCGAGGACAAGCTGGATATTGTCAAGATGAATGATTCTTTTTTAGGCCGCAGCGTTAATGAGGGTTTTTCGGGTGGCGAGAAAAAGCGGAATGAAATTTTGCAAATGGCGCTTTTAGAACCGAAGTTAGCTATTTTGGATGAGACTGATTCGGGTTTGGATATCGATGCTCTCAAGATTGTCGCCGGCGGTGTGAATCAGTTGTCAAATGCTGAAAATTCGATGTTGGTGATTACTCACTATCAGCGGTTGCTGAATTACATTATTCCTGATTTTATTCACGTCATGGAAGCCGGTAGAATTATCTTGACTGGCCCGAAAGAGTTGGCGCTGGAATTGGAAGAGCGCGGTTATGACTGGGTGGTGGAAGAGGAAGCAGCAGGAGTAGGCGCGCGATGATGAATACGCAAGTTGCTAGTAGGGAAATGTTTTTGACTGATTTGGTGAATCAGTGCGGCAAGTTGGGCGCAGCTAATAACGAAAGTTCTGCTTACGGGTTGCAGGATTTGCGGGATGCGGCGACTGAATACGTGCTTTCTTCGAGTTTTCCGACGGTGAGGGATGAAGAATGGCGCTTTACTGATTTGTCGGCGGTGTTGCAAATTCCTTTTCATATACCCCAGAGCAATCAGTCAAAAGTTAAGCTGGCTGATATCATTATGCCAGTGAAAAATCGGGATGATTTACCATTAAGATTGGTATTTGTCAACGGTTTTTATGCACCGGATTTGTCAACGGTGGAGTCGTCGGTTTTGCCGAATTTGCCGATCGACTTTTACGCAGGTAATCTATCTAATGTGCCCGAAAAATATCAAGGGCGCATCACCGATGTTTTGAGCAAGCACAGACAGCAAACCGAGGTGTTTACCGCTCTGAATACTGCGGGTTTGGCGGATTCTGCGGTGGTGTTCGTGTCGGCCAATATGTCGATCGAGCTTCCAATTCACTTGCTGTTCCTGACAGCACCAGGTGCATCTCCCACGATGTCCCAGCCGCACTGCTTGGTCATAGCTGAGCCTGGAAGTAATGTCACGCTGGTTGAGGATTACGCAACTATCGGTAATGTCCCTGCATTTACGAATGCTGTAACGGATGTTGTTGTCGGTGAAAACGCCACTGTGAATCACGTTCGGCTTCAGCGAGAAGGTGGGGAAGTCGTTCATATCGGCAAAAGTGCGATCGAACAATCTCGTAATAGCCGTTACACTTGCCATGCTATCAGCTTGGGAGGCAAAATATCGCGGCACAATTTAGAAGTATTTCAGCGCGGCGAAGCCACTGAAACAACTTTAAACGGCTTAAGCGTAGCCTTTGGGGAACAGTTAGCGGACACCCACAGTTTAATCGATTTTAATTACCCCCACGGTACAAGTCGCCAATTGCACAAGTGCATTGTCGGCAACAAAGCTCGCGCTGTATTTAACGGCAAAGTTTTCGTTCGCAAAGCCGCACAATTGACAGATGCCGGACAGTTGAGCCGGAATTTGTTGCTGTCGCCGAGAGCTCGTGTAGATACCAAACCGCAGTTAGAAATTGTCGCCGACAACGTTAAATGTTCCCACGGTGCAACTGTCAGTCAATTAGAAGATGATGAACTTTTCTACTTGCAAAGTCGCGGTTTGGATTTAGAAAGAAGTCGCTATTTGTTAATTGATGCTTTTGCAGCAGAAATTCTCAATCAGTTGCCAATTGTAGGTGTGGCGAAAATGCTTTCTACCTGCGTGGCTATCCAAGGATAACTCATAAAGATGAGGACACAGAGGACACAGCAGTGCTGTGTCCATACCACATTTTGCACCATTTTTAACAGCCTGTAGGGGCGGGTTTCACGAATAATAATTGCTTAAAACCAACAATCTCGTAAACCCGCCCCCACCCAACGACAAATCACTAACTTCAAAAAATATGACACTTATTCAAGAAAAAACACTTGCATCAAAAGTTCGCGGCGACTTCCCTATTTTGAATGAAAAAGTAAATGGCAAGCCGCTAGTTTATTTAGACAATGCAGCTACTTCTCAAAAACCTCTAGCTGTCATCAATGCTTGGCGCGACTACTACGAGAAATATAATGCAAACGTCCACCGGGGAGCTCACACTCTCAGTGCCAAAGCGACTGATGCTTACGAAGGTGCTAGAGACAAAGTTGCAGCCTTTGTAAATGCCGCGACGCGGCAAGAAATTGTTTACACTCGCAACGCCACCGAAGCGATTAATTTGGTTGCTTATTCTTGGGGCTTGAGCAATCTGCAAGCCGGAGATGAAATTATCCTGTCGGTAATGGAACACCACAGCAATCTAGTTCCCTGGCAAATGATGGCTCAAAGAACCGGTGCGGTGCTGAAGTTTGTCGAGTTAACGGAAACTAACGAGTTTGATTTGGAACAGTTTAAAACGCTGATTTCTCATAAAACTAAGTTGGTGTCAACCGTTCACGTTTCTAATACTTTGGGCTGCATCAGTCCAGTCAAAGAAATCTGCAAAATTGCCCACAGTTTCGGCGCCAGAGTTTTAATAGATGCTTGCCAAAGCGTGCCGCACATGATAGTAGATGTGCAAGCAATAGATTGCGATTGGCTGGTTGCTTCCGGTCACAAAATGTGCGCTCCGACTGGCATCGGTTTTCTGTACGGTAAACTGGACTTGCTGAGAGAAATGCCTCCGTTTTTCGGCGGCGGCGAGATGATTGCTGACGTGTTTCTCGATTATTCCACCTATGCCGATTTGCCGCACAAATTTGAGGCGGGGACGCCGGCAATCGGAGAGGCGATCGCCCTCGGTGCAGCAATCGATTATCTTAGTAACATTGGCATGGATAAGATTCACGCTTGCGAAGCAGAATTGACTGCTTATATGTTCCAACAATTGCGGCAAATTCCAGAGATCAAAATTTACGGGCCGCAGCCAGACAGCAACGGCGAAGGTAGGGCAGCTTTGGCGGCATTTACTGCGGGAGAAATTCACCCTCAAGACTTGTCTACCTTGTTAGATCAGGAGGGAGTCGCGATTCGTTCCGGGCATCACTGCACGCAAGCTTTGCACCGCTATTTGAACGTTTCATCTACGGCGCGGGCGAGTTTGTATTTTTACAATACTCGCGAGGAGATTGATGTGTTTGTCAAAGCGTTGAAAGAGACAATCGACTTTTTTGCTGGGATGATGGGGTAAGCTTGTGAGGTGGGGGTTGAAATCTGAACTACACAGACGAAACCATTTTTTGCGGGTTTTATGTCCCAAGCAAGTAGGGTGGATAATGCCACCCTACTTGCTGCAACCAAGTAATTGAATAAAACTTAATTACTCGCCTGATAACCTTTTAAGTTAGTAGTAATTGAACTACTAACTTGTTCAATAAAATGTCCACCTTCGTAATGACTTCCTTTCCCATGACTGTTTGAACCACCCTTCCGGGTACTTCCTTTCCGGTTTGCTGCTTCAGCAGACGTTATAAACAAAGAAGAAGCCAACAAAATGACTAAACTAAAAACTAGCAACTGTTTCAGAAACTTAGCCATGAGAATTTAGTACCTTTTTGAAATTAATAAAATCATAGAAAATTATAATCTTATTGTCAAGTGTATTTAAATAAAATTATGCTTCGTCAGCTACCACCCAGAATACTGTAGGTTTTCTAGTCCCACGCTCAGGCTAGCTTCTCCAACACCACTGATGGGCGAGCACACCCGTGACAATTTAAGCGGCGGGTTGCATTTGTCAATCAGCAATTATGCTCATAATTTACTCAGATTTTGGGTGGAAAACACAGATTTGGGCGTGAGTGCGATCGGCGAGGCGATCGCCCTCGGTGCAGCAATCGATTATCTTAGTAACATTGGCATGGATAAGATTCACGCTTGCGAAGCAGAATTGACTGCTTATATGTTCCAACAATTGCGGCAAATTCCAGAAATCAAAATTTACGGGCAGCAACCAGACAGCAACGGCGAAGGTAGGGCTGCATTAGCGGCATTTACTGCGGGAGAAATTCACCCTCAAGACTTGTCTACCTTGTTAGATCAGGAGGGAGTCGCGATTCGTTCCGGGCATCACTGCACGCAAGCTTTGCACCGCTATTTGAACGTTTCATCTACGGCGCGGGCGAGTTTGTATTTTTACAATACTCGCGAAGAGATTGATGTGTTTGTGAAAGCGTTGAAAGAGACGATCGACTTTTTTGCTGGGATTATGGGATAAGTTAATTAGTGATTGAAATGGCTTTTTTGTGAACCGCAGATGTCGGCAGATGAACACGGATGAACGCAGATGAATAAAAAATATAAATCTGTCAGTATCGCCCTTTCTTCATCCGCATTTATCCGCGTCTATCCGCCTGCATCTGCGGTCAAAAAAAGAGCAATCGCCCAACTAAAACTCCCTAATCTCAGGATGAACAAACTGATAACCAGCCGCCTTAATCTTTAGATTCGACACCCTAGCATTATAAGGCCGCACGCTAGGACTTCCATCCCAAGAAACTTTAGGCAGATTGTGAGTTTCAAAAATGCGATCGAGCAATTCACCACTAGATAGCGATACATCGCCAACTAAATTATAAATTCCCTGTAATCGATTTTCCAAAGCAAATGTTAACCCCCCAACAACATCATCGCGATGCACCCAATTAGTAGCATCTTCCCCCCTACCAGGACGAGTGTTCCCAGCCGAACGTCCAAAGATTTTAACTAATTCTCGCCCCGGCCCATAAATTCCTCCCAAACGGAGAATGCAGACGTGAAGATTGGGACTAGATGCTGCTAATAAAATCCGTTCCGTTTCTGCTAGAATTTCACTGTTTGGATTAGCCGGCGCAACGGGTGAATCTTCATTTACCAATTCACCTTGGCGATCGCCATACACAGAATAAGTACCCGTATAAATAACCTGTTTTACTGTCGGTATCTGCTGTAAAACCGATACTAAAGTTGTCGCAGTCTCTAAATAACTCTCCCGATAAGCTTGAGAATTGGGAGCACCTACGCACAGCATAACAGCATCTTGTTCTTGCAATACAGCCGTCATTGCCTCTTTGTCATTTCCTTTGAGCACGGCTACCCGCTGCGCGACACCCTCCAATTCAACTACTCGCGTCGCCGTCGTAGTTGTCGCCGTCACAGTACAATCAGATTTGCCGCGTAAATGTTTGGCTGTCGCAGTACCCACATAGCCGCAGCCGACGATCGCAACTTTCATAAAAAATTCTCCATAGTGTCATCCTCTCTAAAATTATTGCCGGTTTTTGCAGCCCTTGAATGCGAGTGCCGAAATCATTTCGATCTGAGTTTTGTGGTAAAATGCAAAGCGTCGTTATCAATCGGAGTAGCATCATGTCCGAGAGAGATATTTTTGCCACATCCTCAGAAAGCGAACTTTTAGCTTTTTATGGTTCTTTATTTGCGATCGCAGCCGCCGATGGTTCCGTTGATATTGACGAACTAGATTTGTTGTTTAAAACTATAAATTTAGACAAATTTTCTGACTCTGCAAAGACTCAAATCCAATCCTACACAGCCACTCCCCCTTCACTCAGCGACTGTTTGCAAACACTCAGCCACTCAGAAGAACCGCTGCGTTTGGGAGTTATGTATTTTTTAATTAACATTGCTGGGGCAAATAAGACGCTGCATCCCGCAGAAAGCGAGGCGATCCAATCCGCAAAAAAACTGCTGGCGGTTTCCGACTTGCAAATCCAAGCCATGCAGGAATTCATCGCAGACATGAAACAAATACGGGAGGGCGCGCCTAATAAAAATCAGGCATCAGCATCTTTCAATTCTGCTGTTTCCCAGCTCAAAAATAAGGGCATCCCTCTCGATTTAATTGACCCAAAAAGAACCACGACCAACCTCAGTGATTCTAATATAAAATACTCCGATGAAAATTTTTGGGTTAAACTTAAAAAGTTTGCTTTAAACGCAGGAAAAGAAGTAGTTGAAAAAGCTTTGATTCTCTACTATACGGCTCAGAACCCAAACGTGCCTGCTTGGGCAAAAGGAGTTGTAGTTGGAGCTCTGACTTATTTTATATCTCCTGTCGATGCGATTCCAGATATATTAGCCGGCATCGGATTTACCGACGATTTGGGAGTTTTGCTGGCGGCAATAGCTACTGTTTCAGTCTATATTAATGCTGAGACTAAAGAACAAGCCCAACACAAAATGAAAGATTGGTTTGGCTAATAATATTATGTCCGGTCGCTGGTATTGTTTCGCTCTGCATCGGCATAATACGATTTGAATAATATAGCACTTTTCAATCGGATAAAAGGCACGACACGGCAGTGCCGTGTCCCTACCCAATATCTGTAATTCACCCAACTGAAAACTCGATTAGTGTGGATTTTCAGTCTTTAATCGGCTTGCCATCTCGATTGACTATACGGCTTTCACCGTCCTTAGCCGTGACATTTTCATAAACCCCTTCATCCCGCTTCACGTACTTGCTGAAACCCGAATTTTTATAATCGGTGTCGGATGTCGGCTTCATCAACCTCGGAGCGCTCAGCAGCCGGCGTACCGGAGCATCTGCGGGAGTCTCCCCGGGTTCGCACTTAGCCAACTCGCACAGTTGACCCCAAGTCGAAACTTCCAGGTTCATGCTGTGCGAAACTTCTAACTTCTGGTTGTTTTTGGGACAAAAATAATCGTATACAGGCATACTAAGAATCTCGTTTGCAACTACTAAAATTACTAATTGCACGGTAATTGAGAATATTATAGCTCAACATTACTAAAATTTCCAGCTAAAAAATCAAACTTTACTATTTTTAACGGTTGTTAAAACCTTAAATCAGCTATATTATTAACCCTGTGTGCTTGCTCCCGGATGCGATCGAGACAAAGCCCAAAAGTACCCTGAAATCCTCTGACTCCATCTAACGATCGCACGATCGACGGCTAGCAAATGCCCGCAAGACTTCCGTGAATGCCGTCAAAGGATCGATCGTCATTTTCAGACTGTACGCAAATCACAGATTCTAAGTTTCAATTTTATTTATTTACTCACCAGCGAGGATTTACCGATGAGCGATTTCAAAGTTACGCCAGAAGTAGAGCTGAACACAGCTCAAATGTTGGAGCGATACCAACTGCAAGATGAAACAAATCTGCGACGTTGGGCCAAACTGCACGGCATCAACAGCACTCGCGGTTTCTTCTATCCCAGCGAAGTAGATTTGATGGATCACGCTCACCACCATATTTACAATTTGGGAATGAGCATTGCTGACTACCAAAGTCTTTTAGACCGGCGCCGCACCAATTCCCAGACATCAGGCGACCAAAATAAAACAGTAGCAAGTCAAGTTGCTGACGAAGCATACGATGCCATAGAAACCCTGACCGAGCAGTATGCTGAAGCTATTGATTTAATGGGAGAACGTATAGCAGACCATTTCATAGATGAACTCGATTTATCTGTGATGCGGCACCTTTCTAAAAAAGTGCAAGACCGCCGCACTCTCAACGGTCAAACTAAAAAGCCTAACCGTTTTCTCCAAGTGATTAAAGCCGTGTTGCAACCGAGCAGCGAAAGTACGCTTTTGGTTCCCAAAAAAGAGGATGACTCTAGTTTAGAATTAGAGCAGCATCATCGGCTCGGCTAGTAGCCGATTGTTTTGAAAGACTAAGAAACTTTTTGTCAAAATTACTGGTCAAATTTACTGAAAATCCTGCCCGAACCCTCCCCTTGTCAAGGGGAGGGAGCAAGAGTCAATCGATTTTAGATTTTAGATTTTAGATTTTAGATTAAAGAATTGAAGCATTGACCCCACGGATAAATTCGGCTGCTTGTTTATCGGATACAGGTTTTTTCTTTCTCCACGGATGAATCCGGGGGCTTGTATCCTGGATGCTTTCGGTCACATTTTTTATATTATGAAGTGGAATTGAAGAAAATAAATTGAGGTTTCCCAGAAGTCTAAATTACTTTTCAACTGATGTTGGGTTTCGCGACTGATCCCAACTTAATATAACTAGGGACAGATGGCGCGCTCGCCCAAATTAGAGATAATATCTGCTGAATTGAACCTGTCAACCTCGCCCAAGGTAAAGAAATGATTAAATCCTGGATGGTAATCGGAGGCGTCGCCTTTGTAGTAGCTTTAGCCGCTAACATAATCGCGCCCAGCGACATCCAATGGTTCAACCGCTTGCAGCGTCCGAGATGGCTAGTATTTGAAAAAGCAATTCCCCTAATTTGGACAGTAATTTTTATTTGTGCAGCTTGGTCAGCAGTGATTGTTTGGGAAAAAGAACCCGGAACTCAGGAGACTTGGCTGAGAATGGGTTTGTACCTGCTTTTAGAAATAGTGACTATTTCTTACACGCCCGTTATGTGCAAATTGCGTAGCCTAAAAGTCGGCACAATAATCGGCGGAACGGGCGCTATTTTAAGCGTAATACTAGCTTTAAGTGTGTTGCAAGTTTCGGAGCCTGCAGCCCTGTTATTGCTGCCTTACATACTTTGGAGTCCGATCGGCACTTACACCACTTGGGTAATGATGCACCTGAATCCGGCGGATGTTTAGCCTCTCATGGAATTAGTCATTTTAATGGGATTGCAAGCATCGGGAAAAAGCACATTTTTCCGCGACTATTTAGCTGCCACGCACGTTTTGGTCAGCAAAGATTTAATGCGAAACAATAGAAATAAATCGCGCCGACAAATTCAATTAATTGAAAATGCACTGCAAGCAGGTCATTCAGTCGCAGTTGACAACACCAATCCCGAAGTTCTCGATCGCAGGCCGCTAATTGATATCGGTCGCACCTATAATGCCCAAATCATCGGTTACTACTTTGAATCAATAGTCAGCGAATGTTTAGCTCGAAATCACAAGCGATCAGGCAAATCTCAAGTTCCAGACATAGCAATTTATGCTACTCTAAAAAAAATGGTATTGCCCAGTTACGCCGAAGGGTTTGAACGGCTGTTTTCCGCTCGCATAGCAGAAAACTTTACCTTTGAAGTAAAAACCTGGCCCGCAGAGGAAGTTATTCATGGACAATCAGACATTTGAAAAAAAAATGCGCGAGCTTGAATATTTTCACAGCCTGCGTTTATTGCCGGGAACTCACACAGTAATTCGCGCCGACGGTCGCAGTTTTTCCAAATTTACTTCCTCAAGTTTTGATAAGCCTTTCGACTTAAAATTCCACGAATTAATGGTGGAAACTGCCAAAGCACTCCTGTCAGAACTAGACGGCCTTTACGCTTATACCGAAAGTGACGAAATCTCAGTTTTGTTTCCTCCAGATTGGGATTTATTTGACCGCAGCTTAGAAAAAATTGTCTCTATTTCTGCCAGTATTGCCAGTGCAACTTTCACTCGCGCCGCCCAAACAGCAGTCAATTTTGACAGCCGCATTTGTTCCGCAGCCAACAAATCGCAAGTAGTAGATTATTTTCTATGGCGCCAAGCAGATGCAGCGCGCTGCGCTTTGAATGGCTGGAGTTATTGGATGCTGCGAAAAAATGGCGAAACGGGTGAAAATGCAGCAGTTATATTAGAGAAACAATCAGTGGCTTTCAAAAACGAATTGCTGTTTCAAAACGGAATTAACTTTAACGAACTGCCGGCTTGGCAGCGCCGGGGAACGGGATTGTATTGGGAAAAATACGATAAACCAGGTTATAACCCGATCGAAGGCAAAGAAGTTATGGCAGTGCGGCGGCGACTCAAAGTCGATGAAGAGCTGCCCGTGAAAGAGGAATACAAAGAATTTATTTACCAATTTTTAAATGTTGGCGATTAACCATTAAGGATATCTTGTCAAATCCGGTGGCAATTGATGAATTCTTAGCCGGTTTTAACCGAATGCAAGCTGTGAGACGGGGGTTTAAACTCCCCGCCCAATGTTGAGCAAGCGAGTTAGCCTATTTTCGGTAGTATCTAGCTGCAACGCAGGTTTTAGTCAGCAAAGACTTGATGCGAAATAATTGTACAGTTGCACAACTGGAAGCTTATGATATCGGTAACCCAACCTGCATGAACCAAGTGTGCTTGTCTATGTAACCGCGTTGAAAATGGATTTTGCCATCAACAACATGAAAGAAGCCACAGCCTTGCAGCGTAAAACTTTTGCCAGTTGGTAGGTTGCCACCAAACTCACCTAGAAATGTGCCACCACCAGTCCACTCGACGATCGCCCACTCGCCATCCTCAAACAAATTCTCAACGTGCGTGTAATTGTCTGGAAAAGCTTGGAAGAAGCTAACAAAACTCTCAAGCAATGCCTCACGCCCGTTTAGAGGATCGCCAAAGGCAACTTGATGGTTCTCTGCATCGTCGTGATAAAGCTCGATCAGGGCGTGAGGGTCACGAGCGTTATAAGCAGAAACCCAGTCTTGGATCACTTGCTTGGGCGTTTTCATTTTTGGTTCCCTGATACAGATAAGTAAAGATATTAGTTACCAGCTTCTCACCCTCAAATTTACCGACTCGGAGGGCTGCTCGGAGGCTCGGTTTCCGGGGGTTCGGGAGGGGGAGATTCAGCATCCGGAGGATTCAGCGACTCCTCCCAAACTTCGATTTGCGATCGAGCTTGCTCAAAAGCCCGAGTGCCCGAGGGAATTTTCTTCAAAGTCGCGATCGCCCCAGCCAGATCCGACGACGACTGTTCCACACCAAGTGCCAAAATCCGCTGGCTCCACTCATCAATCGCCTCACTCGCCTGCCACCGGAGCGAACTCGACTCGGGCACCTCAAGGGCCAGCGCAATAGCCGTTTGCAGAGCCTCCGCAGTCCCCGCTCGGGCGGCCTGACGGGCGTTCTGCAAACCTTGCTCGCCCTGAAATTGAGCCTCCCAAGTCCGAATGTTCGATCGAGCTTCCTCATAAAGCACCCGTCCCGATCGAATCCGGCGGGCCATCTCAATTGCCCCCGCCAAATTGCCGCCCGCCGCTAGCTGCTGAGCTCTATCCAAAAACGGCTGGTCAACAAGCCGCTGTCTCCTCTCGATCCAAGCTTGAATTTTGGTTTGAGCTTCCACGTAAAGCGCCCTACCTCTAGCGATCCGAGAAGCTTGAGCAACGGCCGCTTCCAGAGCATTCGGATCGCCCGTACTCGCCAAATCGTTCGCCCTTTGCAAATACGGACTGTCTTCCAGCAGCTCGATTTGACGGCTCAAGCTGCTAATTTGACTGCGAGCTTCCTCAGAGCGGGGATTTGATTGCGGGACTGTTTGCAATTGCGCGATCGCAGCCCTCAAATCCTTGACCCCTCCCGGCGCCGCCAGCCTGCTTGCCAAATCCAAAACTTTCACATCAGCCATTTCTTGCTGCCAGCGGCCGACTAAATCTTGAGCTTGTTTGTGCAAAGGGCGGCCCGAATTCAAATTTTGAGCAATCTCGATCGCCTTTGAGAAACCCTCAACAGAGCCAGTTGAAGCCTGAGCAGTAGCATTCGCCAACTGGTTAAAATCCTCAACTTGTCCCCTTAAATTTGCAGCGTCGGGAATCTTGCTAGCGATCGCGGTCGCCTGCTGCCAATCGCCTGCCTGCAAGCGTTTTTGGGCGATCTCCATAATTTTCTTGCTAAATTCCGCGATCGCCTTATTGGCAGCTTGATACAAATAACTGTTTTCACCAATTCCCTGAGCCAGCTTAATCGCCGTCACCAGATTGTCGAGACCTCCCTCCGAGGCTGTATTCCGGGCTTTTACCAGCTTATTGCCCTCAGCCCGAGTCGTCTGAATTAGCTGAGTCAATTCCTCGTACTTAGCTGATTCCCAGAAAGTATTTCCCAAATCCAAAAGCAAAGTAGCTTGGCGGAAAGCCAGCGCCCACTCTTCCTTACGCAAGTGGTCTTGGGCTGTGCCGTAAATTTTCTCTGCATCGCTCCATATCGACTGCCACTTTTCAATCTGCTTTTCCACCGTCGGGTAAGCGGGAACGTCTTTAGGAACCTTGCGAGCGATCGCAATCGCCTCCTCCAGCTTTCCTTCTTGGAAACTAACATTTCCCAGCCTGACAATATCCTCTGACCACCGATCGATTTGACCGTTAATTCTCGGCCGCAGCGGATGGTCTTGTGGCAAAGCATTCACTAATTCGATCGCTAACAGCAAATCATCCGCCGTCCGCTTGCTTGCTGCTTCTTGAGCGCAAAAAAAGCGATCGTTAGCAGAAGCCGTCGGCCAAAAAATCTTTGAGCAATTCGACTGCGAGGTCAGGTTGAGCAAAGACGCAAGTGCCACAAATCCCATACCCACCGACACGATCGAACTCACAGCCAGCCAAAACTGCCACTTATTCGACCACCTCCGCCACAACTGATTGGGTTCCCCCAGCGGCTGCGAGTTTTCCCCAGACAAATTCGGCGGTAGTTCCAAATGCCCTCCCGGCAGTTTTCCCGAAGTAACCAACTCTCGGAGCTCTTTAAGTCGTTCAGCCCGGTTTTTCCTTGCTGGTACCCGCACCAGCGACGAAGAATCCTTTGTTGACTCCAAGGATTCTGATGCAGACCAACGGCCTGGTGTTTTGCGCTCTTGACTCATATCCTCACCACAAACAACAACCAGCCTGTCTTAATTATTTCAAAACAGCGATCGCTGCTATTGACTGCTCTATAGAATGTATTCATCACTTTTCAATACTCCTGCAGGCGAAAGACTACAAGAGGCGATCGCCAAACCGCAAAAATCAAAATTTTGTGATTAGGTAATTGATAAGGGGTAATTGGCAATTGGTCAAGGCCTTTATCCCTAACTCGCACTCATGATTGCCAATTACCAATTATTATCTCAAGAACCGGAGTTCGATCGCAAATCGCCAATCAGTTCCGCAAGCTGATCGCTGCTAGCTTGGTAAACCTCGTTGCAGAAATGGCACGTAGCCTCAGCCCCGCCATCTTTTTCAATCATGTCTTGCAGTTCCGCTTCGCCCAACATTTTCAAAGCTCCCAAAACTCGATCGAACGAACAGCCACAGTGAAAGCGCACCATTTGAGTTTCCGGGAAAATTTCCAGGCCCATATCTCCCAATAACTCTTCAAGAATCTCGTGCAGCGTTTTGCCCGATCGCAGCAGCGGCGTAAAGCCCGACAGTGCAGCAACTCTAGATTCTAAAGTTTGCACGAGGTTTTCGTCCGTTGCCGCCTTCGGCAGAACCTGCAACAGCACACCCCCAGACGCTTGTACCCCGTCCGCCCCCACAAACACCCCCAAAACCAGAGCCGAAGGCGTCTGCTCCGAGGTTGCCAAATAGTGAGTCAGATCGTCGCCTATTTCGCCGGAAACCAATTCTACCGTACTTGAGTAAGGGAAGCCGTATCCAACGTCCCGCACCACGTACAAATAACCGTCACCTATTGCCCCGCCGACATCGAGTTTGCCTTTAGCATTCGGCGGCAATTCCACTCCGGGATTGTCCACATAACCTCGAACCGTTCCATCCAGTCCCGCATCAATCAGAAGTCCGCCCAGCGGCCCATCTCCTTTGATGCGAATATTGACTCTCGATTCGGGTCGCTTCATGCTGGAGGCGAGTAACAGCCCCGCCGACATCGTGCGGCCGAGGGCGGCTGTAGCCACGTAGGAGAGCTTGTGCCGCCGTCTTGCTTCTTCGGTGAGGCGGGTGGAAATGACGCCTACAGCGCGAATTCCGCCCTCTGCGGCTGTAGCGCGAATTAATTGATCGGCCATGAAAAACCTTACTTTGTCTTTTGATACCTTCTTGAACTATTTTAGAAGTTCTTGAAAATTGTGGCAGCAGATAGCAGCAGTTGACTCTGCAGGCCTGGAAGTGCGATCGAACTTCAGAACTCGCCTCTGTTTTCTATTTAACTTCGATTAACTGACTATTTCTTAACTAATATTCTGCGGACTTTTTTAATTTAAATATTTATTTAATCTGCCCCGAATAACGAGTGCAATTTTTTACACAAGCCAGCTTTTTCTCAGTCATTTTATAACAACTAACAACTAACGACTAAAGCTTATCTTGCCGCTAACCAGACGATTACCAAACCTTTACCTTTGTCGGCTAGAGTGAGCAATGTAGGTTTCAGACCAATGTTTTTTTAGCTGGAAATAAGGGATATGCCACCAACATCCAAAGCACTTTTAGCGGAAATCCAGCATGACAGCGGAGCGACTCGGAACTTGCATTTTTATGCCAAGGGCGAAACCATTCCTATGATGTCGCAAGGTATATGGCGAGTTTGTCAAGGTTTAGTACAACTGAGTACCCTTTATCCAACTGGAGAAGAAGGACTTTTGGGTTGGGTTGGGCCTTCGATGTGCTTCGGTTTGTGGTTGACAAACTTGCAGACTTACCGAGCTGCGGCGACATCAGATGTTTATTTGATGTGGTATTCTATGGTGGAAATCGAAGCTTCTCCTCAATTGTCTCACGAGTTGCTGCCTCAAATGGTACGGCGGCTGCGGCAAATGGAAGCAATTTTAGCGATCGCCGGACAGCGGCGAGTAGATGACCGTTTGTATCAGCTACTGCTATTATTGCAACAGGACTTCGGTCAGCCTGTAGTTGAAGGCACTCGCTTGAATATCCGCTTGACACATCAAGATATTGCTAATGCGATTTGCACGACGCGGGTAACAGTAACTCGAATGTTGGGAAAATTGCAGCAGCAAGGGTTAATCAGTCGAGATGGCGATCGGCATTTAATACTTAACAAAGATGTTTTTGCCACATCGTCTGATTTGTTTGGCTGCAACCCTCAAGCAGTGTAGCAAGCGCCGAAAAAAATCTTATTCTGCTTCGCCAATCAGCGTAAACGCCCCCCAATCTTGAGGATTTGGGTGCATCTTCATTGTCATCAGCATTGCTTGCCGCAAAGCTTGAGCTTTATTCGGGTTTTGCTGTAACTGGCGATAGAATCCTGCCATTAATTCCGCTGTCGAATCATCTGGTACTGACCACAGAGAAACCAGAATACTAGGAACTCCAGCACTAATTAAAGCACGAGATAACCCAACCACGCCATCGCCTGTGAGTTTTCCTCTGCCAGTATTGCAAGCACTTAATACCACTAATTCAGCATTTAATTTTAAATCCAAGATTTCGCTCGAAGTCAGCAATCCGTCATCATTTCCTGATGGAGCTAGGGCGATCGCTCCCGGTAAATCTCCGCTCTTCACTTCATTGAGTAATCCGTGAGTTGCCAGATGAATAATCCGGGCTTTTAGCATCTGTTGAGTAATCGATGCTTTAGTCGCTTGAGAGCCTGTAATCGGTTTAGTATTCAGAAGTTGGGCAATTGTAATTGCTTCCCGTTCGCTGCCCGGTAAGGGATCTAATTGGCGCGGCGGGATGCCTATTTTGGGCATAATTGGATTGCCGACGACGAGGTTATTTTGGAGAGAAAGTTGTCGGTTTTTTTGCCGTGAGTGGCGGGTGAACTGCAAAATTTGAATGGCGGGAGCAGTGAGGATGGTATGTTTTTCAATCAAATATTGACCTGTCGGATCTTGTAAAGCGACAAAGGGAACTAAAAACAGGGATTGATGGGGAATGAAGATGATAGGAGCATTCGGGTCAGTAGGTAAAATATCGGCAATGGGTTGAATGAGTAGTTGATAACTTTGCTGTAATTTGGGGTAGATTATCCGAGAATTAGCAGTGGTAGAAGCAGGGGAATTAGCTGTTTGTGTATTGGCAGTGTCCCCCAATACACCGAGAGCATCGCGAGTGCCGCGAATCATCTCAGCTAAGGCGGTATCTTGCTCGTTTAATCCTCTCCTCCCGGTAGCAGCAGACACTCTTGTCTCTTCGCTGGCTTCGGGTAGATTGATGTCGAGAGATTTGAGGTCAACGGAGCGAAAGGTAATTTCACCAGTCGGCTTGATGACCCAAATATAGAGGGCTTCATTCCTAATAATGGAATACTCGACGAGGGTAGCGTTTTGCTCTTTAGCTATTTGTTGAATTTGCTGGATATTGGGGGGGTTGATAGTAGTTGGGACAGATGCAGATGGGGCTTGGCGAGATGCCAATAACTCCACAAAAGCTCGGGCCCTACCCCGTTCGGCAATTTCTAAAGCGTCATTAGTTTTTTTCTGAGCAATGAAGACTTCTTGTAAAGTGAGGTAGGGGTTAGTTTGAGTTTCAAAGATTGACACTTTATTGACATCGCCTAATCCAGCACGGAGAGATTCCGAAACTTTAATACTATCAAGTAGGGTTTTCTCTGCTGCTGGGAGATTGCCAGATTTGGAGAGAGCGAATCCTAGATTGTTGAGAGCCGTCTCCTCGCTTTGGCGGTCTTTAATTTCTCGGGCGATCGCCAACCACTGCTGAGCGTAGTCGATCGCTTTGGGGTAGTCGCCGAGGGAAAGGTAAGCAATTCCCAGACTTCCGAGAGCTTTCCCCTCGCTTTCGCGGTCTTTAATTTCTCGCGCGATCGCCAACGACTGCTGTTGGTACTCGATCGCTTTGGCGTAGTCGCCGAGGGAAAAGTAAGCAATTCCCAGAATTCCCAGAGCAGCCCCCTCGCTTTGGCGGTCTTTAATTTCTCGGGCGATCGCCAACTGCTGCTGAGCGTACTCGATGACTTTGGCGTAGTCGCCGAGGGAAAGGTAAGCAAGTCCCAGATTTCCCAGAGCCCCCCCCTCGCTTCGGCGGTCTTTAATTTCTTGGGCGATCGCCAACCACTGCTGAGCGTACTCGATGGCTTTGGCGTAGTCGCCAAGGTTACGGTAAGCATTTCCCAGATTTCCCAGAGCTGTCCCCTCGCTGTAGCGGTCTTTAATTTCTCGGCCGATCGCCAACTGCTGCTGAGCGTACTCGATGGCTTTGGCGTAGTCGCCGAGGTTGCGGTAAGCATTTCCCAGATTTCCCAGAGCTGTCCCCTCACTTTCGCGGTCTTTAATTTCTCGGGCGATCGCCAACCACTGCTGAGCGTAGTCGATCGCTTTGGCGTAGTCGCCGAGGGAATCGTAAGCAATTCCCAGACTTCCCAGAGCCCACCCCTCGCTTTCGCGGTCTTTAATTTCTCGGGCGATCGCCAACGAATGCTGAGCGTACTCGATGGCTTTGGCGTAGTCGCCGAGGGAATCGTAAGCAATTCCCAGACTTCCCCGAGCCCACCCTTCGCCTTGGCGGTCTTTAATTTCTAGATAAATTATTAGTGCCTGTTGCCAAGACTGCAATGCAGCTTGAAATTGACTAATATCATACTGCTGAATCCCTTCCTTTAACAGTCGGTCTGCTTCGGCTTGCTGAGCTTGGGTTTGAGCCAAGGCCTGAGAATTGATGATTTTAAATTGAGAATTAGGGATAAACCGAAACTCGCCTACAGTCAGCCCCGCTAAGATTGAGATCAGTGCCGAAAATCCAATTTTTTGCAGTTTCATAACTTTTGACAGGCCTCTGGTTTGAGCATCCGCTTGACACATCAAGATATTGCTAATGCGATTTGCACGACGCGGTTCTGTTGACTGTTGACTGTTGACTGTTGACTGTTGACTGCAAGATAGCGACCTCTAACTGGAAGGAAGAGGATTGGACTAATAAATAGTCTTCTTTTAATTTCTCCCGATCGGGCTTGGGGCTTTAAACCAATTCTTTCTGGTAACAGTAACGCGAATGCTGGGAAAATTGCAGCAGCAAGGGTTAATCGTTCGAGCTCGCCTTCTCGGCATTTAATTCTTAACAAAGGTGTTTTTGCGTCCGCCTCCGATTTGTTTGGCTGCAACCCTCCAGCAGTATAGCAAGCGACAGCCATTTGCATCTACATAATGCTGTCTAATATTAAAGCCCAAATCGAATTGTCTGTCTTGATTTTCCTCCCCCTATCTACAGCAATACATTTGTAGCCAGAAAAGATATCATGAAGCGGTGCATCTATTTAGGAAAAAACTCCATGGCTAACTCAACTCCAGAAACACCGCAACCAGACAAAAAAGAATTAGCTAACATCAAAGCTAAACCTCAAGAACAACAAGAAGAACCGCCAAATAAGGGTGACGGGCGGAAATAGTCGATCGACATTGATCTGTGACGATATAAATCTCGAATTGCCTTAAGATCGCCGACTTCTTTTTTTCTCAAAATCAGTGTTCTTCCCTACAATACCGGTTCCTATAAATTGGTATTCTGCCAGTAGTTTTTAGGTAATAAACAAACCCGATTTTTGCCAAAAACCGGGTTTGTTTGCTATTGACAAATTATTCGGTTTGTGCAGTGCCGTTGTTCGATCGCAACTTCGGCTTTCCAGACTTTCCACGGAGGCCGTTTAAAGAAACCACATCAGCCTCAGAACTCTCCCTAGCCACCCGAATCAGCAACCCCGACAACAACAAACTCGCCAACATCGAAGAACCCCCGTAACTAAAAAACGGCAGCGGCAAACCCGTAGTCGGCAAAACCCCCGTCGCCACCCCAATATTCAGCAGCGACTGTCCCACCATCACCACCATCACCCCAATCGCCACCAACTGAGACTCAATATTTCGAGCCTTCATCGCTACCCTCAAAGCCACAGTAGAGTAAGCCGCTAACATCAGCAACAGCGAGAAACCTCCCACCAAACCAAACTCCTCAGCAAACACAGCAAAAATAAAATCGCTGTACTGAATCGGCAAATAAAATAACTTTTGCTGCGACATCCCCAAACCCACACCCCAAATGCCCCCAGAACCGACAGCCAGAAGACTTTGAATCAACTGATAGCCGTCTTGCATCGGATCGGCCCAAGGATTGAGGAAAGACATAATCCGGCGGCGCTGGTATTCCCTAAAACTAATACTTAAAACCGCCAAAAGCATTCCCCCGATAGCCGTTGCGCCCAACTGCAAGTAAGGCAAGCCAGCCGCTAAAGCCACCAACCACAAAGTCATGCCGCACAAAGCCGTGGTGCTCAAATTCGGCTGCAACAAAATTCCCAACAGCATTGCACCGAAAATTAACAGCCAAGTTAAGCGAACTTTATTTGTCAACCGGGGCCAGTTGCCGAAAATACGGGCGCTTTGGAGAACAAAAAACGGCTTGATCAACTCAGAAGGTTGAATAATCGGAACCGGGCCCAGAGATATCCAGCGAGTCGCCCCGTTGATGGTGGTTCCCACTCCCGGAACTAAGGTCAACCAGAGCAATCCCAGCAGCAACAGGACGCCTAACTGAGCTGTTTTCAGCAGGTAGCGCAGGGGGGAGTACACCATCAAGTTAAAACCTGCCAGCCCGATCGCCACTGCGATTAGCTGTCGTTTAAAATAATAAAGGCCGTCTCCAAATTCATAATTGGCGATCGGATACGAAGCCGAAAACAATGCTGTCAGCCCTACAAACAGCCACAAAAAAGTCAGCCACCTCAGCCAGCGGGCCTCAGCGGCCCATTGAGACGCGCTGGGGTCAAAAAATGGAATGAAGCGTCGAATGTCATTAGCCATTAGTCATGAGTTTAAAAATTACACCCATCAGCCAGGTTTCTAGGCAAAATATTGGGTTAGCAACGAGAAATTGACGAAGAAACCGGGTTGATGACTAAAAGTGCATAAGTCTTATAGTTATTAGGTAAAATCATAACAAACAAAAAAGGTAACTGCTCAGCGGAACTGCGTTGCGGCGAGCAGTTAGATAAATTGATGTCATGTGCGGTCGATTAACCATGATTAAACTTTTGCCTCCGGCCACCAACAGAAATGAGCCAAACCACTGAGCAAGCTGTTTGAGATTTAACTGTTTTCGACACCGCTGGAATAAAACTGCTTCTCATTCATCTTGCGTTTTTAAAACAGTGATTAGCTATCGGTTCATTTGTCTGCAGGCGACAGTCTTTCGGCAGGTTGCAGTTCGGGTGAATGTGAAGGCAGATAATATAAATGTATCTCCAAGGGGATTTTCACGCTTTCACTCAAATGCCATCGAGCTCCATCCACTACTAAAATGACTCTTTTTTTCGGCTCTACTTTCCAATGTCGAGATCTCATCTGCTCAAACTCGCTCGAAAAGCTGGCTATTGACAAAGGGTAGTATCCACTCTTTTGGTTTCTCCGGTACTCGGATGTACAAAACCATATAACCACAACCATTGAAACCGCCAGTTAACAACAGCCGTATATACTCAGATGAGGCGCGATCGTAATTCGTTTTGGCTTTCTTTATTTGATGGGGGTGGTGTTCCTGCGGATTATATCACGGTCAATCGACCGGACATGATATAAGATGCGAGTTTTGTAGAAATCTCAATATTCTGGGCCAGCAGCAGATTTTGGGTCGATCGAACTTGATGCTAGGAAAGGAAAAGTTTTTTACGAATTTGGTAATTGCGTCTTTGCTGCCTTTGAGGCAAATTGTGTCAGAAGCCGAAAGCCCGATCGAACAATTAACACTTAAGCAGGTTGTGGCGCGGTTTGTCAGGGACGGGAAGATTCGCACACAACAGGGTGTCGATGCGGCTTTTTTGGACTTGTGAGTTAAAGGTCGATCGGCAACACTGGCAAATAATACGTCAAACTCGGCTATTTGGGGCGGTTTCGGGCGAGCGAAAAAAAGTTTGGACTTTGGGGTTGACAGACCAAGGAAAACTTGATAAGGTAATTAAGTCGAGCCAAAGAGATGCAGCGCATCAAACTTAACGCAGACACAGGATTAAAAGTTTTCAAAGCTTTCCTGGTGCTTATGATGTAATGGAACCACTCCGATCCATCCCGAACTCGGTTGTTAAACGTTGCTATGGCGAAGATACTCGGCGGGTCACTGCCCGGTAAAATAGCTCAGTGCCAGGTTAATAATAAATTAAAGCTCTTTTCCCGCAACAACGGAAAAGGGCTTTAGTTTTTTGGTGAATTATTACTCATCTACACAAAAGCAAGTCTTGGGCCGACAGGATGCCTAACCCCTACTCCCCACAAGAATTGTTGGAGATTTCTAACGTGCGAGTTTTGTAGAAATCTCAATATTCTGCGCCAGCAGCAGATTTTGGGTCATCGAACTTGATGCTAGGAAAGGAAAAGTTTTTTACGAATTTGGTAATTGCGTCTTTGCAGCCTTTGAGGCAAATTGCGGCAGAAGCCGAAAGGGCGATCGAACAATTAACACTTAAGCAGGTTGTGGCGCGGTTTGTGAAGGACGGGAAGTTTCGCACACAACAGGGTGTCGATGCCGCGTTTTTGCATTTGTGAGTTAAAGAAGGTCGATCGGCAACACTGGCAAATAATACGTCAAACTCGGCTATTGGGGGCGGTTTCGGGCGCTCGAAAAAAAGTTTTGACTTTGGGGTTGACAGAGTGAGGAAAACTTGATAAGGTAATTAAGTCGAGCCAAAGAGATGCAGCGCATCAAACTTAACGCAGACACAGGATTAAAAGTTTTCAAAGCTTTCCTGGTGCTTATGATGTAATGGAACCACTCCGATCCATCCCGAACTCGGTTGTTAAACGTTGCTATGGCGAAGATACTCGGCGGGTCACTGCCCGGTAAAATAGCTCAGTGCCAGGTTAATAATAAATTAAAGCTCTTTTCCCGCAACAACGGAAAAGGGCTTTAGTTTTTTGGGGAGTTACAGATGTTTATAATATGACAAGTGCCTAAGTCCAGAGCTTGCTGCGTATTTGAAGACGAGTACGAATTATCCCAGGCCATCATTAAAGGACTTAATGCTAGAGCCACATCAGGCAATTACCAAGTCGAGCGTTTTATATTTAATTAAGTTGACTTACTTAATCTCCATTTCAAGGTAGTATATGGGTAATAAAAAACTATGGACTTGGGCAGATTTATGTTTCAAAGCATTACTTCTCAAATAAATGGTTCTTCTTCCTTCTTGTCATATTTAGTAATGGTATTAGGGGTTACTAGCATAGCGTCTATACTGATTTGGCGATGGTGGAAAGGAAAGGAAACGTATAAATCGCTACAATCACTTCCTTCGCCTCCCCAATATTGGGTGTTAGGAAATCTGCCACAAGTATTAGCAGCAGTAAAACAGAAAAAATTATTTCAGCTATTTTTTGATTGGAGTCAGCAGTTCGGCCCGATGTACGTCATCTGGAATGGCAGGACTCCATCTGTGATTTTAAGTAAACCAAAAGTAATTGAAGATACCATTATCAATGGGATGAGAGATGGTAGCTTAATTAGAGCCAAGCAAGTACGTCAAGCATGGAACGATATCAGCGGTTCTATTATGCTCGGAGAAACTGGAACCCAGTGGCAGTGGCGACGCCAGGCTTGGAATCCAGAATTTAGTTCGAGCAATATTTCCAAATATCTGGAAATAATTAGCCAAGCTTGCGAACAAGTCATTGAGACGCTGAAACAAGTTGCACCCCCAAAAGAAGTGGAGGTAGATCCTCTGTTTGTGGAACTAACAATGAGGGTGATTTCCTCTTTTGTACTAGGTATTCCTGTAGATAGAAATAGTACCAGTCAGGAAGGTTCCCCCCTGGAAGTTAGCAAGGTGTACGAAGCGATGTCTATTGTAGGTTATCGTTTCCTGCGACAAGCTACGGGGGAGAAAAGATGGATGAAATATTTGCCAACTCAGAATTCACGGGATTATTGGGCAGCAAGGCGATATTTAACGGAATTCCTTACTCCCCGCGTTGACTTAGCTTTAAAGATGAGAGAACAAAATCAAACTGATTTCCCACAAGTCAGTAGTTTGTTTAGGGAATCAATGTTAGTCAAAATCGCGGCTAAAGAACCAAAATACGATCGCGAAACCTTAATATCAGAATCGATTGAACTATTAATCGCGGGTACTGACACCACAGCCCATACTTTATCCTTTGCAGTTGGCGAATTGAGCTTAAATCCAAGAGTATTTCAACAAGCACGAGATATCGTTGACCAAGCTTGGCAAAAAGAAAGTGGGATCAACCTAAAAAACCTCAAAGAATTGGCTTATATTCGTGCCATTATCAAAGAAACACTGCGCCTTTATTCAGTGGGCTCTGGCTCAAGTCCATTGGAGACTCAACGGGATACTCTAATTGAGGGTACAGTGATTCCGCGTGGGACAAGAGTATCCTGGTCAATGCTTGCAGCCGGAAGAGATCCAGAAGTTTATGCTAACCCAGAGGAATTTCGGCCCGAACGTTGGCTAGACAAGAATAAGGAAACAAGTTCACTGCCAATGATACACTTTGGCTCAGGGTCGCATCGTTGCTTAGGAGAGCATCTATCAATGCTGGAAGGAACGATGATGTTAGCATTATTTGTGCGCCACTTCGATTGGGAGTTAGTTAACGGTCGTTCTTCTCTGGAAAAATTACAGCAAAACCTGTTAATTTATCCGTCAGATCGAATGCCAATACGCTTTCGAGGGAGAAACGGAGCCTAAACCTTTTACACACCGCAATTTTTACGAATCTACAAGATAGCCCGATTAGTGCTCTTCTGTCACTCTAAGCATAGGAAAATAGCTAATCAGGGGTAAAATTCGTTTGAGTAATAGGAATGGGAAAGAAATCAGCCTAGGAAATCCCAAAGATAATTGCGGAATCGGAAACATCTTCAACCAGCTTTGGATGATATTGAAGTAGATACAGAATATTCCATTTATATGCGGTACACACAATTTGGTTGTAAGTAGCGATCGACCTCCTGGAACCATTTTGCCCAAGCTTTAGCAATATCGTCTGGGAGTTTAGGCTCAGCTATTCTATTTTGGTGCTTGTGCATCACAAAGTCGAGGAAGTCGCTGACTTCTGGCAAGAATGATTCTGGAAGTGGCTGCAATAAGGGCGATCGTAATATCACGAATACTCATCATCATTGCCCAGGGCAGTCGTTTTTATTTTAATACAATAATAACAACATCGTGCTTATGATGTAATGGAACCACTCCGATCCATCCCGAACTCGGTTGTTAAACGTTGCTATGGCGAAGATACTCGGCGGGTCACTGCCCGGTAAAATAGCTCAGTGCCAGGTTAATAATAAATTAAAGCTCTTTTCCCGCAACAACGGAAAAGGGCTTTAGTTTTTTGGGGGAGTTATTAGTCATTCTCTTTATGGCTTGGCGGTTGAAACCGCTACTAAACAAATGAAGTCCGCCTCCGCGGACTAAAGAATAAAGAATGATTGGCAGGATAAGTTCTACTCTCTCAAGAAAGTAGTACCGATTGTTGCCGAGACCGATACTGAGTTAGTCGCGATTACAGTGTATACTTTTTATTTTTAGCGACTTGTTAGGGGCGACGAATGACTGTTAGTGGCATGGATATAATGACTGATAGCTCAATTAATAGAGGTCCCAGTTGATGATAATTTTCCATTCACTGTTTGGTGTGCCTCTAATTTCGGGTTCTCCTTTGAAATTCTCATTTATCAAGAGAAACTCAAATGATTTAGTTACCTCTTGTCCGTACTCTTCAAACACTAGGTAGGTTAGAATGATTGACATACCCGCTGCACGATCATGTATTGAGGTGAACTCGGAGGACTTTAAAGTTTTAGATTCAAATATTTTACGAATACTTCTTGGTGATTCTTTAACGGGTGGCCCCAACTTAACCGATAAACACCGAGCCATATAGCCGTAGTTTTTCGCTTTCCAGAACATCAAATATTCAGCAAGCCGCTTCTCAGGAGTTCCATCAAGGAATTGGTCTGGGTCACCAGTTTTAGGAAGCTCAACAATATCTCTAGGTCTCCACTGCTCCAATTTTTCTATGCTTACTTTATTTTGAAGTTGTTGTTGTATAATTTCATTGGATGTTTTCTCAGGTTCCTCTGGTAGAGCCTCAATCAGTCCCTTTTCCGCCTTTAATGCCCAATCATGGGTGGCAAACAAAGCCGCCCAGGTTTTTGCTGCGACCATTTTGTTGTCGTAGCCAAGATCCATACCGTGCATGATTCCGTTGCGATATGGAATATCTATTCGATCAATTCTAGTCGTTTTTCGACTTGTTTGAAAGAGAGTTGTTAATACTTGCAAGCCTCGACTATGAGCCGAAATAGAATCCCATGCTGTGAGATCAACCCCTTCAGCAAAGAAGCCGCGCCGTTTCTCGTATAGTTCATTTACTAAACCATCCAGCAATGCCAGCACGACTGGAACACAGGCATGATAGCGTTCTTCCTCGTAATCGACTAAGGCTTTTTGGGCAAGGGGTATTCGTGGGCGGAAGGCATGAATCTCCTTCATGGTTTGCAACTTCCACCTAACTGTTCCTGCGCTGTAATAGTTCACTAAGTCGGTTTCTGCACCATCTATATCACCTGAGTCCGCTTTTGCGATCGCTGCCTTGGCCACCTCAAGGTTGAGTAAGTCATAAATAATCCAGCCCCGTGAAGCAAATAAGTCATTGAAACGATCTGGAATTTGGGACATCTCTTCTATTTGACGAACAAGATCATCAACCTTATCTAAGGCATCATCCATTTTTTTTTCATCAACACCCAACAATTTTAGGAAAGGACGGCAGTAAGGCATGATGCGCTTAAATGCAGCCATATCTCTCGCATTTTTGAGAGCTTTAGCCATGCTGGGAATGTCCTTAATCAGAGAGGGATCTATATCCATAAGATGTTAATTATTAATACAAACGTAGGAAAAGCATCAGTATCCAATATAATTTTATTTATGACCTATATTTCTTCATATCCTCAAGCGACTCATCAAAGTCATCAGGCAGCGGTAAAACAAACATTCCTTTCATTGTTCCGGCAACACGACGCTTCTGTGTCGGCTTTTCTTGGGTTGAGTTTTTAGCCTGCTTTTCAATCAAAAACTCAATGTAAGGAAGCACTTCTGTCTGAAGAGACTCAGGGAGTTATGCTAATTTTTCTAAAATGACTGGCTGTATCATGATTTCTTCTCGCGATCGCAACCCATCTACTCCATTAAAGCACCTACACCCAATGTCAGCAACAGAATACCCCCTTATCTAGTACGATCGCCCCCGCAACCCAAATCCCAATCGCCACACGAGCACTAACACCATCATCATTGTGCAACTTGCCTAAAATTACCAGATCGACTATTCTTCCTAGTAGATATCATCTTGATATAACAACTGACAAAAATATGACAGCAATATTACCGCCTTGGATAGTTTTAGACTCCCTATTGCACAACTGGCTACTAGAAGATATCGGTAGGGGCGATCGCACAACATCGGCCTTATTTCCCGCAAACAGCATCCAGGGTACAGCTAAATGGATAGTCAAAGAAGCTGGAGTCATTGCCGGATTGCCAATTGCCGATCGCACATTTAAACTTTTAGACAGCAGCCTCAGTTTCATCCCGCAAGTACCAGAAGGGAAACTGTGCGAAAAAGGAGAAGTAATTGCCGAGATTTCCGGCAATTTCGATGCGCTGCTAACCGGAGAAAGAGTAGCATTAAACTTGGCAATGCGTTTGAGCGGCATCGCTACTTTAACTCAGAAATATGTTGACAAAATTGCCGATTTGCCCGTGCAATTAGTGGATACGCGCAAGACAACGCCGGGATTGAGATTGTTGGAAAAATACGCAACTCAAGTCGGCGGTGCTTGCAATCACCGGATGGGATTAGATGACGCGGTGATGATTAAAGACAATCACATTGCCGCGGCTGGGGGAATTGCAGAGGCGATCGCCCTAATTCGCAATTCTATCCCCTATCCGCTGACAATCGAAGTCGAAACCGAAACTCTGGCTGAAGTAGAAACAGCTTTGCAGCACAAAGCCGATATTATCATGTTAGATAATATGTCCTTTGATTTGATGCGGCAGGCTGTACAAATAATTCGGCAAAAGAGCGATCGGGTAAAAATTGAAGCTTCCGGCAATGTTACTTTAGAAACAATTAGAAGTGTAGCCGAAACCGGAGTTGACTATATTTCTACCAGTGCTCCGATTACGCGATCGACTTGGCTGGATTTGAGTATGAAAATTCAGAGTCATTAGTCATTAGTCAGAAGTCATTAGTGATAGAAAATATGGTCAATACCAAATCAAGCTTTAATACCCATTTTACTCTTTAGTCCCCTTCTGCTCGGACGAGAGTTTGACTCTTAAGCGATTTGAATCGCCGAATAATTCCAGAGGTAACTTATCTCTTAGCTAATGACTAATAACTAATGACTAATGACTCTTAACAATTACTTCGAGATAAAATGAACCCAAAAACTCCCGTCAGGTATACAGAGGCTGCGGATTAAGCGATAGGGATAGTGCAAGTAAGCACCGCTGACACTTGTATCGTAGCCACTTCTGAACCACTCGCCATAAGGATCGTGAACGAAGAATCCCTCGCTGTCGTAGCCGGCGGCAACTATAATGTGACCGAAAGATGTGAAGTATCCGTGGATGACAGCGGGATTTCCGCTGGCTAGCCAATCTTGAACGTCATCAATAGTTGCATTCTCGGTAAAGAAATCTTGAGCGCCGTAATCTTTAACAATTTTCGCTAAATCGTAGGGGTCCCAGCGACTGTAACCTTGGGCGATCGCATATTCATAGAGTTCGTCTTCATATTGCCCGGTTTTTTGGCGCTGTGGCA
Organism: Microcoleus sp. S28C3; assembly: GCF_036700785.1. Classification (NCBI taxonomy): domain Bacteria; kingdom Bacillati; phylum Cyanobacteriota; class Cyanophyceae; order Oscillatoriales; family Microcoleaceae; genus Microcoleus; species Microcoleus sp. S28C3. The sequence goes on from NZ_JAUBPO010000027.1 coordinate 66,579, forward strand.
CCTTCAAAAAGTCCAGACACATCGCTAATGAAGTTACATTGCAAGAACCTGTAGGATTGTTCAAGTTATCCATTTGCGATCGATAAGGAATGCCAAGCCTGACAGTTGGGGGATTCGGTTTGGGATAAAACAGAACCTCGTCTTGACTAATTTGAGCGTGTGCTCCGAAAACATACCAAATCCCAGAATCTTTGAAAGACTCGTTGCGGAGAGCAACTCTGATGTGACCGCGAGCCGGAGCAAAAGCCAGGATCTCAAACTCTTTTCCGGCTGGTATTAATTCTTTTTCCGAGTCCTGAAGTTGAGAAGACGCCAGCGGTTTTGATTTAAAAATCGTGTCTCTAAGCGTTTTCAGGAGCAGGGGATGTGTGGGAATGTCCCCTGGTTTGGTTTCGATCAGCTTTTTGGCTGTGACTGCTCCCAAAAAACCCGGTTCGCCGCACTTCATCAGAGTTTGAAATCGGTGGAGGGTGGCGGTAGAGAGAGGACCAAATTGGAAGTCTACGGGAGGTTTGAGTAAACCCATGTCAATAAGGCGACTTTGAATTTGGCCGCTGAGTTCGTCGTCAGCAGCGATTGCTTTGGCATCGTACCTAATTTTTGAGTTTAGAAAGTTTTGTAATTTCATTCTTGTCTGCCCGCGTCAATCGATTTTAGATTTTCGATTTTAGATTTTCGATTTTAGAATTACGACGGCAGATAAATCCGGTGGCCCCAGACCCAATTGCTTGATTGTCAATAATTCCCCGTCGATCCTCTCATAAAATTACGGTAATTTTACAGATCGTCCCTACCTTAAAGGCTTGATATTAATTATTTGATACAAAACCTTCAAGGCCAGAGCCGATCGAATTTCAGGCACTATTGACTAAAAATCCCTGGTGCGCGTTGGCATTCTTTATGCCGGATGCCGAATGCTGTTGGATGCCTCAAAAGCAGAGGGAGGGCAGAATTCCCCTGTTGAGGCGATCGTCCGATTTATGTTTCGTCCGGGCGAATTACCACAACACCCATTGCGTCGGGAGACAGATATTTGACGGCGGCTTCTCGGAGATCCTCGGCAGTCTGAGCTTGGATGCAGGCTGCATAGTTGAGGGCGGGAGCGATATCTCCTAACATCGACTGATAGTAACCGTACAAACTTGCTCGATCGCTCGGAGTTTCGTTACCAAAGATAAACCGATTTGCTACTTGAGTGCGGATGCGGGAAATTTCGGCATCTGTCACCAGTTCGGTTTGGAGAGTGCGGATGTGTTGGACGATGGCAGCTTCCACTGCTGCCAAGTTTTCTGTCGGTAGTTGAGCGGAAATCGAGAATACGCCGCCGAGTCGCTGAGTCATGTTGCTGACCGAAATTGACGAAACTAGCCCTTTTTCTTCGCGCAAATCATTAACCAAGCGAGTTGTGCGGCCGTGACCCAATATTGTCGCCAAAACGTCCAGGGCATAAGTTTCGGACATTTCCATGAAACCTGGCACTCGCCACATCACGATCAGTCGCGCTTGCTGAAGGGCAGAGTCTACAAATTCGCGGCGGACTGTTTCTGTAAACGGCGATTCTTGCCCGTAGTTCAGGGTTTGGGGTTCTGGGTGAAAGTTGCCGACATCAGGCACTTTTATTTTGTTGTTTTGTGCTGTACTTTTTGCTGCAAAACTGTCTGCGACAATTTCTATTAGTCGATCGACTGGCAAATTGCCGACAGCTACCGCTGTCATGGCCCCGGGCTGATATCTGCTGCTGTGGAAATCCCGCATTTGTTGCGCTGTCAACTGTTCGATTACCGCAGTCGGGCCGAGTACCGGTCGCTTGTAGGGCAGGACTTCAAATGCTAATTCCATCGATCGCTGATAGGTGCGGCGGCGGGGATTGTCTTCCGATCGTCTAATTTCTTCTAAGACTACCAGCCGTTCTCGATCGAAGGCGCCGTCGGGAATGCTGGCGTTGAGCAACACATCGACTTGCAGGGGAGCTAGTTCGGCAAAATCTTTAGGAGCTGTGGTGATGTAGTAATTAGTGTAATCTTGGCTGGTGGCAGCATTGGTGACAGCGCCGCGCTGCTCGATCGCGCGCTCAAATTCGCCACTGGGAATGCTAGGAGTTCCCTTAAAAATCATGTGTTCTAAAAAGTGAGCCATGCCGTTAATGTCGTCTGGTTCGACGGCTGAGCCTAAATTGAGCCACACGCTGAGGTTAACAGCATCGACCGGCAAGTGTTCGGCTATAACGGTGAGGCCGTTGGGGAAATGGCGGACTGTTGGGGCGTTGAGGGGCGATCGGTGGGAGGTTTTGAGCAGGGTTGATGTCATTGTGCTTTTAAATTTATCTTGTTCTCTATATCTTAAAGCGTCTTTAAGGAAGAGCTCAGTGAGAAGCAGCCGATCGACTGGTAGCTGGTGGCTGCTGGCTGCTGGAGATGACAACTGGCGCGAGGGAAATACAAGATCGGTGAGGGCGATCCTCTTCTCCAAGCTTCGCCAACGGGCGATCGGAAATCACTGCGATCTACAAAACAAAAGTTGATGTGTTAAAAGTTGCAAGTTATAGTCTACTTTGAATTTAGCCTTTAATCCCTTCTTTTCGCATTCAAGTTTCGGAGTTGCTAATGCAATTTGAGTTTCTGATTCCAAAACGCCCTGTATCTTTGCAAACGAGGCAGAGAAGCAAGCTACAGAATTGGCAAGCATTTGTGCGTGCAGAAGCGTCAAAAACTTGGGTAGGAACTCCTTATTCAGGAAATGTTCATTTAGCTTTAGTGTACCTTTATGATGCTGATCCAGTTGACACTGACAATATCATAAAGCCCAGAAGTGTTGAATGCTTATTTGATAGGATTCTGAAAATAGACATACGAATCCTATAAACTGGTGATTTCAGCAATT
>NZ_JAUBPO010000028.1:0-33720 GCF_036700785.1 Microcoleus sp. S28C3
CGAAAAATCTTCTCTTCATCCCTTGGGCTTGTCTTGGCAACTAGAATAACTGCTACCCCTACTTATTGAGCCGATACGTCTAAGACATATGCAAAATCTATATTAAAACCCTATCTTTTGCAGTTAATTAGGGTACGTATACTTGTCCTCAGCTATTCTAGTTCTCCCTAACGACCTAAAGTTTTGAGGGATTTTAGGAATTACTTGTATCCTGATGGAGTTGTAAAGGCTACAAGTCGTAGGCCGGGATTTTTGGGTATGCCCGCCTAGCTTTATTGTTCTGCTGGCGGAAAAACTCGATCTAACGAGCTAGAGCCTGAACGGCTCCTCCGGCGCTGTTCGGGGATTTAATCGGTTTGCCCGATCGCCCTTCACTCCGCTAACCGACTAGTACAGCTCGGCGTAAGTACACAGACTATATTTGTGGTAGAATAACATAGTTAGCTGAGACCCGTTTAGGTGGGTGATCGAGGAGTCAGAGATGGCCTTATTAATGCCTAAAATATTAAATTTAAGCGATGGCGAGCGTCATCAACTTCAGAAGTTGATCGACAAACACAAAACGCCCCAACAGCTAGTGCTACGAGCCAAAATAATTCTCATGGCATCAGATGGTCAAAACCATCGTGAAATAGCCCGAAGCCTAGAGATTAACCGACAGATGGCTCGCTTATGGCGAAACCGATGGTTGGAAAGCGAGGGAAAAGACTTATCGATTTTGCAAAGATTGCAAGATCAAGAGCGTGTTGGCGCACCAGTAAAATTTACCATGGAACAAGTAACTGAGTTATTTGCACTTGCCTGTTCCTCACCGTCCGATTATGGACGACCAATAAGTCATTGGACGGCGAGAGAACTGGCGGAGGAAATCATGTTTCAAGGCATTATTGAAAGTATATCAGTCCGCCATGTTGGCAGATTACTAGAAGAAGCAGAACTTAAACCACACGCCTCGCGCTACTGGTTAACCCCCCCCTGTGGATGAAGAATTTGATGCAAAAGTTAAAGATATTACAGGCTTATATCTGACTGCGATTGAACGCAGTCAAAATGGAGAACACACTATATCGGTTGATGAGATGACAGGAATTCAAGCCATTGAGCGTCTCGAAAAAGACTTACCAATGCGACCCGCAAAAGTTGCAAGAAGAGAGTTTGAATATATTCGTCATGGCACGCAGACCTTGATAGCGAATTTCAATATTGCGAATGGTAAGATTATCGAGCCAACTTGCGGAGATTCGAGAAAAGAATCCGATTTTGTACTGAATATTCGTCACATCATTGAAACTGACCCCGATGCCCAAAAATGGCATCTGATTATGGATTGTCTGAATACTCACCAATCTGAATCATTGGTGCGTTTGGTCGCAGAAAAAGAAGGCTTAGATATCGACCTCGGTATTAAGGGAAAAAGCGGCATACTTCAATCCATGAAATCTCGTGCTGTTTTTTTAAGTGACCCAACACATCAAATTGTTTTCCACTACACGCCAAAACATTCTTCGTGGCTTAATCAAATAGAGATTTGGTTCAGCATTTTAGTGCGGAAATTACTCAAGCATAGCAAGTTTCACCAGTCAGTACGATCTGAAAAATCGCATCCTCAATTTTATTAACTACTTTAATCAAACAATGGCAAAGCCTTTTAAGTGGACATATAAGGGTAAAGTCTTGGCGGTCTAATAGTCTGTGTATTTACGCCGAGCTGTACTAGCTGAAAGAGCGCGATCGAATAAAGCTCAACTTGTCCAGTGACTCGGTGGACAAGTTACTGGACAAGTTGTAATTATTCTCTGACAGAAGCGCACCCGGTTGCGCTTTTAAAGCAGTGCCTCTAGTAGTTCAATAATTTCCTCTATTTCGTCTCTATCCATCTCGCTGGCAATTTTGAGAATTTTCTCTTTATGGTTGGCTTTTGTGCTAATGTTCCCGGTGTTGAGTTTGCGGCCGCTCTTGTCAGTTGGCTCACTTATTTCTGGCAAAACGCCCTCTGACTGTAAGCGCTTACGGTACTTGCTAACAGTGGGTGTGCTTACACCGCAGAAATCGGCAGGGGTGGTGGCTATTTTTCCGACGGTCTGAAACCAGCTTTTTTGTTTCAGCAAAAATTTAGCAGCCCGTCGAAAAAATCCCGCTAGGGGTTAGGGGGGGATATTTATTTAATCCCTAATAGAGTTTTAAGTTTTTTGCGACCTGAAGCTGTCGTTCACGGTTTGCCCGAATACCAGCAGTTTCAATCCCTAATAGGGTTTTAGGTTTTTTGCGATTCCCAAAGGGCATCATCATCAACGTCCCTGAGATGTTTCAATCCCTAATAGGGTTTTAGGTTTTTTGCGATTCTAATCGATACAAAGCGCAAAAGAATGGAATCTTAGTGTTTCAATCCCTAATAGGGTTTTAGGTTTTTTGCGATGTTCACTCATATTGATGATGAGTCTTTTATTATTGAGTTTCAATCCCTAATAGGGTTTTAGGTTTTTTGCGATCAGCTTGACATTCTCTGCGTGGCCTTTGGCTACCTGTTTCAATCCCTAATAGGGTTTTAGGTTTTTTGCGATACGAAGTCGTCGGTGAAATTCTGGGTACGAACGATGTTTCAATCCCTAATAGGGTTTTAGGTTTTTTGCGATACAACTAAATAATGGGAAGCAGAGCTATGAAATGAAGTTTCAATCCCTAATAGGATTTTAGGTTTTTTGCGATGCAACACTGGTGGACGTTCTAGCCATTCTTATTACTTGTTTCAATCCCTAATAGGGTTTTAGGTTTTTTTCGATATATCTAGAAAAACACATAACTTATTCCGAGATAGTTTCAATCCCTAATAGGGTTTTAGGTTTTTTGCGATAGCTCGTTCCAAAAGACTTGCTGTATTTAGTTTTCAAGGTGCAGTTCCGTGAATCTAAAACAAGAGTACCATTCCAGCCTTCAGCTTGTCAATACCCAAACTTTCATACATTCCAAAAGCTTCTCCTGTAAAGCTTACAGGTTTTCCGTGAATGGTTTTTTCAAATAAACGCCATCAAGCTCTTACTGCATATGAGTTTGAGTAGAAAAAAATGACACCTACCTATTCACGGAAGTGATACTTATGGGTCAAACTTGGAAATGCTGCGGCTAGGCGGGGATAAGCCTAGATAATGCTAGACATATGCTAGATAAGTGTAAGATATATGTTAGACAAGTGTAAGACACTGCGATATCAAGCGCGTGACACACGGCTGTGGGTGTCCTTGCGGACGGTATGGCGGGATTTTTCCAACGGTCTGAAACCAGCCTTTTCGTTCCAACAAAAATTTAGCAGCCCATCGAAAAAATCCCGCTAGAGGTTAGACGGGGAAAAATGTATCTTTTGTGGTAACAACGAGTATTCTATTGACAACTGTGTATATTGCTGCTTTGATGAAATGAATTAACTTTATCATATATGTAGAAAAAGTTATGTCAGTAAATAATTCATTGCTATTCATTGATACTAACAAATACCTTGACTTGTATCGTCTACCTAGTAAGGAAAGTAAGAAGTTACTTGGGGCACTAAGAGAACAAGCAGAATACATCTTCATAACGCAACAGGTAGTTAGTGAAGTCCAACGTAATAAAATTAACGAAGCAGCAAAATTTTTGCAGGATATATGTAAGGAACGAAATATTCCAGGTTTTGGCTTACCAGATCACTTGTCTACCAACTATACTGCTCAGCAGCAAGGCATCCATCAGCAAAAAGAGAACATCAAGAAAAAGATTGATGAAATGAACATTGAAGTTGGTATTTGGGGACTTAATATCATGAAAGAAATCAGTCACTCAGAAGACGAAGTATCTAAAGCGCTCTCTCCAATCTTTGCCAATGCTGTCTCTCATTCTCGCAAAGAATTGCAAAAAGCGAGGGAGCGTAAGGAACTGGGCAATCCGCCAGGAAAAAACAATTCGATAGGCGATCAACTGAACTGGGAGCAAATTCTTACCCATTTCCAAGGAAAGAAACGGTTATGGATCATTTCCAAAGACCCTGACTATGGTACAACCTATGCGGGCAAAGGTTTCCTAAACTGTTTCCTCTACAACGAACTCTGTACTGTTGCATCTGAACCTGAAGTCTCTCTTTTTGTAGATCTTGTTAATGGCATACAGGATTTTGTTGACAAAACAGGAGTGAAAGTTGAACAGCCTTTGACTTCGGAAGAGGTAGAAGAGATCGAAAGAGCAGAAAACTTACTACCACCTCTAACTCAGTTACCCAACAACTTATTTAGGATGTTGGAAAATCTACAGTCCCAGGAAGAAGAGCGACGACGCAAGTTTTTTGGAAGTATACAGTCACTAGAAAATATACAGTCACTGGAACAAGAGCGACGACGCAAGTTTTTTGGAAGTATACAGTCACTGGAACAAGAGCGGCAACGCAAGCTTTTTGGAAATATAGAGTCCCAGCAAGAAGAGCGGCAACGCAAGCTTTTTGGAAATATAGAGTCCCAGCAAGAAGAGCGACAACGCAAGCTTCTTGGAAATATAGAGCCTCAGGAGGAATAGCAACGCAAGATTATCGGGAATATAGATTCAACGAGCTAGGGCGTAAGCCACCTTTTGTATGGTTACGGCACTCTAGTGTTCCAGTAACGCGGTCAGGAGGGCTGCCAACCGCCGTAGCTTCCCCCCTAACACAATAGACCTCTCCAAGAATTGCGAAATCTTTTGTCAGAGCGGATGAGAGCAGTTTTTCATTACTTTTTAATGGCCAGCTCAAAGAACGGAATTATAAGGGTTTTCAGCATTTATTGTTGAAAACTTGCTCAATTATAGGAGGTTGAATACTAATTTTATCCAGTTGATTTACTCACCATATTAACTCGAAAGAACTAAAGCTCCTATGCGGAGTCTTACTAATCCACACACAATTAAAATAACTTTGTTATAACTCTCTGGTCTCAGTCTAAATCTTTCTTTTGCGATGCGGAATATTTTCACTAATCTAATCATATGTTCCACATAAATACGTTGCTGTGCAGATTTTTTATTCTGCTCTTTTTGCTGCTCCGTTAATTCACCATTTTTCGGTTTTTTCTGAGGAGTAGACATTTTTTCTGCTCCTATATAAGCTTTATCTCCTCTAAAATTTTGGGATTTACTAAATTCTTTTTGTCGTTCTTTAAATTGATTAATATCGCTTTTGGGACCGGGGTCGCCTACTTTAATATCAACGATATCTTTTCCTTCAGGTAAAACAATAAATTGATTTTTTCTCGTATGAGCTTTCTTCTTTCCTGAATAAAACTTTTTCTGTTCTTGGTAGTCTGATGGTCTCTCTATATGCTGTTCGGCGCTATCTACTATTAATTCATATTGCGTCAATATTTCTTTAATTAATTCGTAATTGCTCTCTTTTTTTTTGAATTGTTCCAGCAGCGTCGCTGGTAGTAATTCTCCCAAAATTTTTACCCATTTATGAAAAATATTATGGGCTGTAGACTCGCTAACTTCAAATTGAATCCCTAAATATTGAAAAGTATGAAGTTGTGACAAATAAACTAGAGTTAACAGCACTTGTTCTTTGATGGAAAGCTTCGGTTTACATCCGGCTCCTTTCCGATTAATCCGAATTTTATTAATCTCAACTTGCTCGGATTTTTGCTGCGACAAAATTTCAGCATGACTGCATAAATCCTGAAATTGAACCGCAGTGATTCCGATTAACCGTTTGGCTTCTTTGGGGTGTTTTTCTAGGTACTCTAATATCAGGCTCATTAACTTAAAATTTTTACTAATTTTACGATATTTATTCAAGTTTAGCACAAAATAAAAATTTTGGAGAGGTCTAATTAGCGATCGCTAAATTCTGGCAATGATTTATTGTTTACACTGTATACACTCTCTATAACAGGTTTTATAAATACCTAACACCCACAACTGTTGCAGCTACGTCAGGATATCCATATATCCTGATGAATCTGTAGTGCTTCTAGTGGTTGGGTTGGGGGAATAAGTATTTATAACGGCAATTTAACAGTCAGTTAGAGTGGCTCTTAACGGACATCCGCGATCAGCTTTGGCAGAATATCAGTTAGTGCTCCATCTATAAAACGTACCCTTGGGCGATATGCCGAATGAATATGATGAGTTTGGTGAATTACTGGAAAAACTGAAAAACTTTCTCCCCAATGATGGAGAGAAAGAAGTTTCTATTTTGTTTACAAATCTTTATGGAGCTGAGCGCTTAACTCAGCAAATGGAAGTAGAAACTCGCGTCGAGCTGTTTCACCACTATTTTGAAGTGATGGTGGGAACCATTTTCGATCATCGAGGCACAGTAGACAAATACATTGATTCGACGATTATGGCAGTTTTTAATTCACCACTGCCCTTAGAAGACCATGCGCTGATGGCAATTAAAGCGGCATTGGCAATGCGAGAGCGACTACCAGAAATCAACAGTTCCTGGTTCCCAGAAGAGCAACATCCGCTGAGGATAGGAATCGGCATCAATACAGATCGTGTTTTCTGCGGTAATGTTGGTTCCTCCCGACGAATGGACTTCACTGTTGTGGGGCATGGGGTGAATGTGGCTAATCACCTGAGTCAACAAGCGCACCCATATGGCTGCGACATTTTGATTGGTCAAAAGACGTATGAAAGTTGTGTGGAGTATGTTCAGGTGAGAGAAAGAGACTTGACCCAACTGAAACCTGAAGGAAACCCATTCAAGGTTTATGAGTTGATTGGATTGAATGCTTAATTTTTGTCGAGCCAAAATTTTGCTTTATGACCCCAACAACTGATATTGTCCAAAAACTGTGGAATCTGTGCCATGTCGTGCGGGATAACGCGAGTTTGAGATACTAATAACTCGCCTAGCCTCACATCTCATCCAGCACTCCCCTCTGCCGATGGCTAGGAAGTACCAACTTCGTTCCGCTCCAAAACTTTTTTGGGCGTGAACATTGTATAACTCGCTTTGGGTTGCCATCGGCTGCAATCTACAATCTTCGTTGCGATCGCCGGGGGATTTCCTCGTGAACATCGTATAAGAGCTATATGGATTTGAAATTTTGTGTTTCTCTCAGTTTTTAAAAAATTTGACAATTAAATATTTGAACTTGAAACTTGAAATCTAGAATCTAAAATCCAATACCAAAAATCTAAACATCTAAAAACGCTTAACACTTTACCCCGTATAGGTTTGATGCCAACATTGTCAGCTCGCCTAATTTAGGTGTACGCCTAATTTAGGTGTAAATGTTATGGATAAATCTGCTTTGTCGTGTGTTGGGGTGTCTTACTTGTCTTACATCTTGTCTTACTTAGTACCCTACTCTCTAAGATCGCCACAAAAGTTAGAATGTCGCTAGCTCTTGAGGTGTCAAAATGCCTGATGCACCGTTGCCTAAAAAAAATGCTCAAGTTTCAAAACCTAGAGAGTCCAACAAGAATAAAAAATATTCTGAAATTCGCGATCTAGAATATTTATTAGAATTCGAAGTCGGGGCAATTATGACGACCACCGAAGCGAGGGAAAGACTCTGAGAGATATGAAAAATGCTTACGATAACCTCGGCGACTACGAGGTCAAAGCCATAGACTCGGCTGAGAAGCGGTTAGTAATCGCCCGAGAAAGTAAAGACTGCCAAATCCCTTTGTGTTGGGAGCTGGGAAGTCTGGGAAATACTTACCTTTCCCTCAACGACGACGCCAAAGCCCTCGACTATCACCAGCAGTCATTGGTAATCGCCCGAGAAAGTAAAGACCTCAAATGGGTGTGTTGGGCTCTGGAAAATCTGGGAAGTGCTTACACTTCCTTCTGCGACTACGCTAAAGCCATCGACTATCAACAGCAGTCATTGGTGATCGCCCGAGAAATTAAAGACCGCCAAATCGAGGTGCGGGTTCTGGGAAATTTGGGAAGGGCTTACACTTCCCTCGGCGACTACGCCAAAGCCATCGACTACCAACAGCAGTCATTGGTGATCGCCCGAAAAATTAACGACCTCTATACCGAGGCGGAAGCTCTGGAAGCTCTGGGAAATGCTTACACTTCCCTCGGCGACTACGCCAAAGCCATCGAGTACGCTCAGCAGTGGTTGGCGATCGCCCGAGAAATTAAAGACTACGAAAGCGCGGCGGATGCTTGCTGAGTTCTGGGAAATGCTTACACTTCCCTCGGCGACTACGCCAAAGCCATCGAGTACGCTCAGCAGTGGTTGGTGATCGCGCGAGAAATTAAAGCTGTCTTTCACAAGAGGTGACAGTTGAGGGTGTAAAAAACGCATCCGATCTATGTAACCCACATTCCGCACCATGAATGTGTAAGTGTTGTAAGCTTTAGGCGGGAAAATAGAGTTATCCCCATCTATGACTTGAAACCGCGAAAGCTTCATCAAAATCCTTCTATTTCCCAGTCGGTGCATCAAACATCGTAAGGATTCAGGTCTAAAAACTTGCGGCTCCAACGCTTATCTGGCAAGGGTTTTAGGGCAAAATAAGGGTTTTTGTCTTTCGCGGTTAATTGTCAATAAACGAGGAGAAGTGACAGTTTTTCGCGGTTTATTGAGAATAGAGATTGATTTAGTATCAAGCTCCATATCTAAAGTCTTTGCCCAGCAAGGAGTTCAGTGACCTGAATCCTTACCAAACATCTTGTAACAAAAATCAGTCTCAACAATATAGCTTTCGGGGCAGAACCTAGAGTGTTCGCGATTGGATTTTAGATTTTAGATTTGGGATGTTAGGTCGCAAAAGGCGATCGCTTCAGGGTGCAACCCGAGGGGGTAGAAGTAGCAGGGTAAGGTTAGGCAGGGATATCGAGTTTTTCTGACCTTTTTCGTGCATCTTAGCCTTCCTCGAAGCGGGGTTTCAATCCCTGATAGGATTTTAAGGTTTTCCCGACCTAAATAAAAAAGAGATAAACGCTCAAATCATTATCTAGCAAAGGTTTAAACTGTTACTTTGCAACTGATGTCAACTTCGCTATTTCTGAACCTAATTAACAATTCGCCAACTATTTTCAGGTCGTTTAAGCCAAGCTCTTACCGACACAACCATAACCCCAACTTCACCAACAGCACTTCTTAGCGATTCTTCATTTATACTTAATTCTTTAGTCCAATAACGAACCTCATACGGTTGGTTGAGATTAATTCTATTTGGGTCTTCAGGGCCTTTACGGTTCTTATCGTCTGACATTTTTTGGTCTTGATAAATTTATGTTTTTATTCTAACACAATTTTTTCAACCTTCCAAGCTGACTGACCCCAAATTTTATCAGCGCGGGTAAACCAAAAGTTGCCGCGTTCAAACTGTTCTTATAAATACCTAACACGCCACACCCAAAAGCTAGCTCAGCATAAATCAATATCCTGATTTAGCGGCAACGGTTCCAAGTCCTAGGCGGGGATAGTGTAGTTTCCCGCCTATCCGTTTATAGAAATAGTAATTTCTTATTCGCTATCCATTTAGCGGATAATCAACTAAGGGCGATCAGGCTATCCAACAAGCCGATCGCTCCTGGTTTCTCCGTGGTCAGCAAGGAAAAATCAAAGAGCGGCAGACCTAGGAAAACTTTCAGCAATATACGTTTTTATGCGTTTTTATGAGATTGCCCCTCACCTTTTAGCTGCTTAAACTCTTCAAATTGCGTCTTGCCAACTATCGCCACAATATCGACCGATGCAAGAAAGACCCGCGTCGGTTGCCTCCGCAAAATCCTCCTCAATAGCTGAAGCTACGGCGCGAGATGGGTAGCCGCTCGTCTGTTTGATTCTATGAGCTCCGTCATGGGCGATCGAGCTGTCGCTCAAGCCGATCGCTCGATACCCAGGTGTGACGGCAGGAATTGACGCCAGTGCTGCTACGAAGTTGTCACAACAACAGGAGTAATGTGAGCAATCGGCACAGTCGAATATCGGGTAAAAATCAAGCTACTTAACATCTATGATGCCCCATTCATAAGGGTGCATTATTTTATCTCTGCACGTAAAAGTCTGGTTTGTACGGACAAAAACATTGCTTGCTACCAAAACTAAACAGCCATAACCAGTCCCAACAGGTCAACACACGAACAGCACAAAAAAGCAGCAATTTGGCAGAAAATTGCAGGCATTTGCAGGATATTTACAGGCATTTGCAGGTAGAATACAGCCCCTGCAAATGCCTGTAATCTCACTGATTTTATACTGCAAATGCCTGACTTTATACTGCAAATGCCTGACTTTAGGACACACAGAAATTAGCTAATTTTTAGCCTTTTTAACAACAAGTGAATTGACTTAATAGTCAAGTTACAGTATGTAAATTGAATTAAAAATCAAATTTAAGAGTATGAGAAAATTGGCAACACAGCAGCCGTTATGTCAGCCTTGACAATTGCATAAATTGCTGTTGTCGGACTCGCGCTTTGCAATCGGCTAAACAGTTGTTGTCTGATCAAGCTTGACAGTCGGATAAAAATTTACTCCCTGACCACGATCGCGACTTGATTTTTTAGGGAGTAACGGCGATAGCCGGATGCACCGCAATGTTCGCGAAAGCTGTATGTGCAGCGAAAATTGTTGACAAATAGATTGGAACACCAATAATAATTATTGGCAGCGGTATCAGTAATTAATGTCGCAATTAGAATTTTTTTTAGCTAGCGTTTTGCTTGCTTAAACCACAGTCAACAGGACTTACGTAGAGGCTCTATCTGTATGCCGCGCACGGAGCACCTTACGCCACAGATAGTCTAAAAATTTCTCAGTTGCGTAAGTCGTATCAATTTTTTAAGCTGTAAAAGCTAATCCAATTCAAAATCTTGGGTGTGCCGTTTATACGGTTGGTTATTTTGTTTGTGAGTTGGCTGTTCTTGCTCAATTAATTGTATCCAGATATCATTCCAACTTGACTGTGGATTGACAAGTTCTGCATCCGGCAGCAACGATCGCGCATTTCGAGCGAGGTGAGAATCTTCTGCGATCGCTATAATAACGCTATCGAGTTCTTGTAAGAATTCTATAGGCAGTTGTGAAGCTCGTTCAATTCCTAGGTAAAGTGTCACTGGTACTGTTGTAGAGTTATCCTGTTCAATAAGCAAAATTGAAAGAGCTTCGATTGGGTTACAAGCAATCACAGCTCGCTCAATTTCTCCAGTAGTGGCTACCCAGAAAGCAGCTTCAGATGACAGGGGATGGGTTGTAGTAAAGTTGCCTCTTTCATCTAGAACAAAAGCGAAGCTGGCTTCCCCCTCAAGCGTCCGTGCCGTAAATACAGCCTTTTCTGAACCGGCATACAGCCAAGAATGAGAGTGCAATAAATTAAGCAATTCTAAAGGCAAACTGTACTCAACTGCTAGATGCGATCGCACTTTTTGCCACTCAGTTTCATTCCTTTCAGGCAGGATTGACAGTTGTAACTCTAACTCATTTGCTGTTGCACTCGTTCCAGGTACGGTTGCTGCTAGCTCAGATTGTGACAACCCTAACTCATTTGCTGTTGCACTCGTTGCAGGTGCGGTTGCTGCTAGCTCAGATTGTGACAACTCTAACTCATTTGCTGTTGCACTCGTTGCAGGTGCGGTTGCTGCTAGCTCAGATTGTGACAACCCTAACTCATTTGCTCTTGCAGGAGTTCCAGGTGCGCCTGCTACTAACTCGAAGTGTGACGACTCTAGCTCGTTTTCCTCTGCCTCGCCAGGGGCGTTCGCTAAGTGTTGTGGCTGCATTAAAGCCTCAATTAGCGCATTATCTCGCCCTTTGTCATAGCTAACGCCTCGATGCTTCTGCAATCCACAAAAAGTGTAGGCTTTACCCAACTGAGTGCCACTTAAAGCTACCCCATCTAAATTGTAAGAAATGCCTTTACTGAAGCCAGTTCGAGTTAGCCTGACTTGCACCTCTACACCTTGTTGCTGCAACCGCTCAACTAATTCTGGCATACTTGGGTTGTCTTGAGTAACTTCATCAATTAGGTCTTGCAATTGCACTCTGACACTCTTGTTTCCCTTGCTTTTTAATTGCCTGTGTTCTCCTGTAGTCTGAGCTCGCTTATCTATTTCCCAACTGGGTGCAATAGTTTCTAAATTGTAGTCTCGTTCAAGCTGGCGAATTACTTCTTGGCTTTTGTAGTAATCCCAGCTATCATCAACAACACTTCCATCTAGGCGAATGCGACTGGCGACAATGTGAATGTGGTCGTGTTCTGTATCGCTGTGCTTGACAACTGCGTATTGGTTGTTGTCAAATTCCATCGCTTTCATGTAGTTGGCTGCGATGGCTAGCCAGCGCTGGTCATTTTCTTCAGAATCTTCTAGTTTTTCGGTGCTTGCAACAGATAAAGTGGCGTGAAAAACTGCTACTTTCAGGTTAGGTCTTAGTTGTCGGGCGATCGCAAATTCAGCAGCCAATTCTTCAGGTGTTTGTCCGCACATAGTACCGCCAATTAGAGTGGCTTCTTTTTTGCCCAGCACGTAGTTCAGACAGCCTCGAAAGCCTGTACCTTTGATTTGTTTGCCAATCATAACCGAAAAGGTGTCAGTTTCACAGCATCGATTGCTCAGGCGGTAAAGCCCAGGCTTGTTAATAATTAGCGTACTGTAGATTTGGCGAAGTTTGCAACTATTGTTTTAATTGCCTTCCCGTTTTCTCGAATGAGTTGCTGTACGCTTTCTAAGAGTCCTGTATTGACAACCACTGGTTCTCCCAATGCCACAGCACTATTGCAAGCTTTAGCCATCTGATTGAGGTTGTTTCCTGCAATTCTCAATTGGGCATCCATCTTGCATAAAACTTGATAGGCTTTTAAGTCAAATGCAGCTAGAGGGCGTGGCATTGCTCTCTTCAATGCTGCACGACGGATGAAGTCGCTCATACTCAAATTTACTTGGTTCGCTAATGTTTGAATTTGGCTATAATCCGAGTCTGTTAGGCGAATGTGGATATGGTTTGATAGCCGTTCTCTGGGTCTTGCTTTCAGTAAAGTTTTCATAGCTTTTAATCAGGAATCACACTATGAGCCAAGATACAAGTTAATAACTGTAATCGACAAGCGCTATTCAGGTGAATTTATCTCCCCCAATTGGAGAGGGCTATTTAGACAGTTTATTAACGTAGAGACTGACGATAATTTCCTTTATTTGTATAAAAAGTTGGTTTAGGTGCGATCGCACTTGAATAAGTGATGAGCTTGTTGAATTGCTTTTGAAGCATTTTCTCCCTCTAATTTCTTATGATTGTATAATATTCAGCTTAAATCGTAGTACAAATAGTTACAATTGTCATTAAAGCTAAAGAAAGTATTAAACCCGACCTTACGGTTAGGCTTCCGTAAAAGGAGGGTGCATTATTTCTCTTTCTGCACGTAAAAGTCAGGTTTGCGATCGCAAAAACATTGCTTGCTATCGCTCATCCCTGCTCTTTTCCTTGGTTTCCCAGCTTGCATAAATTTGAGTTTTTGTGAGTTTTTGTGAGTTTTTTGCTGCAAATACTGCTTCGACTTCAGCTAATAGTTCAAGCTGAGCTTGTATAGTTTTACTCATGAAAACTCACAAAAACTCAAATTTATGCAAAAAAAATCATGAAAAGCCAGTCTCAAAAAGTTAATTTTGAGGTTTTTTACCGTGACGGTACACTTAATATCAATTTAATAATTTAACAGCAAACTCTGCACTCCCAATTCAAGGAATTGTAGCAGAGGCTCAAAAGTGGTAGCCGTTTTCTAGCAAGAGTTGCAGTTCAGTTTGTTTGGCTTTATTGAATGCAGTGCTACCGCACTTTTGTACAAAAAAGCGAAGTGCCTCAATATTTTTTTGCTGCCAGAATGCTAATAGCGTTACTTCGGCAAGCCAGTAAATTTTGTAGTCAAAGCAAAAGCCGCCACAATAGTATGAGCAATCAGCACAGTTGGATATCGGGTAAAATTAAGCCCCCTGACACTCCATCCCTAGTTTTTAGGTGTTTGTGGCGATAGCTGCACGGCGATCGATTCAAAGCCAAACCTTTGTGTGATTTGAATTATTTTGACTTTAAAAACTACAACTCGCGACTCGACTCCGCTGCCCTTACTCGAATATCCGAATCAGCCTGTAATTCGCTACCACTGGCTCCCCATTGACCCTATCAAGTCGATGCTCGCTGTGATTATCGTTCGTCCGACAGCTAGCAAGAGCGCGATCGCCTTGCACTTAGGATTACCGCATTCATGAGGGTGCATTGTTTTTGTTTCTGCGCGTAAAAGTCAGGTTTGTGATCACAAAACCATTGCTTGCTACCGAGAGAGAACAGCCATAACCAGCCTCAACAAGCTAAGGCAGTCCTTGCACAAAAAAACAGCAATTTGACCGAAAAAATCAGGCATTTGCAGGATATTTTCAGGTAAATGCAGGTAAAGTGCAGTCCCTGCAAATACCTGCACTTGCCTGACTTTATACTGCAAACGCCTGACTTTATACTGCAAATGCCTGACTTTAGCTGACGCAACAATTAGCTAATTTTTTAGCGTTTTTAACAAAAACTGAATTGACTTAATAGTCAAGTTCCGGCATCGGAATTGAATAAAAAATCAAGTTGAGCAAGTGTGAGAAAATTGGCAACACAGTAGCCGTTATCTAAATTGAATTAAAAATCAAGTTGAGCAAGTGCGAAAAATTTGGCAGCGTAGCAGCCGTTATGTCAGCCTTGACAGTCGCATAAATTGCTGTTGTCGGACTCGCGATGAAGCAATCGGCTAAACAGTTATTGTCCGAGCGAGCTTGAAAGTCGGATAAAAATTTACCGCCTGACTCGGTTTACAGCAGTCGGTCGGTTTACAGCAGTCGCTCGACTTCCACCTATTAATGGCGGTTATAATTCATCACCTTATTAATACAGGCAGTAATCTCTAGGCGTAAAGAGCGATCGCTAATATATTCCCACAAAAAATTAGTTCGCCGTCCCTGTCCCATACCTTACTGCTCTTATTGAGGCATGGACGCTTCAGTAGCGACTCGCGAGTCGTTCCTTATTCCATATCAATAAGGTTTGAACTGCGGGTAAGCAGTACGCTCAATATTCATGAGGGTGTATTATTTTTTCTCTGCACGCATTAATCATGGTTTGTGATCACAAAAACATTGCTTGCTACCAAAACTAAACAGCCAAAAGCAGCCTCAACAAGCAAAGGCACGAACAGCACAAAAAAGCAGCAATTTGGCAGGAAATTGCAGGCGTTTGCAGGATATTTTCAGGTAAATGCAGGTAAAATGCAGCCCCTACAAATACCTGCTTTCCGCCTGACTTTATACTGCAAACGCCTGATTTTATACTGCACTTGCCTGACTTTAGGGCACACCAAAATTAGCTAATTTTTTGGTGGTGGCTTCGATCGACGGTGCGGAGAGTTCGCTAAAATATTTTGGGCAACGCGCGACCAATTCCTGAAAATCTAGGAAGTGCCGATCGCCCACAACCGCCACTAATTCCGCCTCATCAAATTCGCCACGGTCGATCGCCTGCTGCAAGTCACAATCAACACCCGCCGCTACACCGGGAGACTGCCAGCCAGTAGCTTCTAGAATCCGCCGTGCAAAACTCTGCACAATTGGCGGCGGGGCCAATAGTTCGCGGTATTGGGTTTGCTCTGATTCGGTAAGGTCGCGCCAGATTTGTGTGCGATCGGCGTGGCCAGCTTCGCAGACTTCTTTGAGGATTCCGGCGACGTGACGAGCTGTTGGGCGATCGGCTGTGGCAATTGCGGCACGAATAAAACCTAAGCACTCGGCGTGGGTGGCGGGATCTTGCTGTGCGGGCGATCGGGACTGTTTGTTGGGTAGGTTCTAGCATGATGCGTCCTCCCAGCGGATTTGATGCGGCCATGCCAGCGTTTCAGTCCAGCCGCCAACTTGCTCTATCAGCATTCGCAACTGAGCGCCGTCTGTGGTGGCAAGGAATCTTGCCCGCACCCATTCCCGCCCCCAGCGCCACACCCAGCCCATTCTGCCTTTACTTGTCGGTGGCCCCGTCTCTGCCGAAGCCTCGCCCGCCGTCGTATTTTCTGGGGTGGTTTTTGTCATAGATGGTTCTATTTGAGTATTAATAAAATCAGTACCATCTATGACAGCATCTAAAGCATATGGGGCGGAAGTTTCAGCCGTTTTTGCAGCAGCCTTTTTAGCTTCGACTTTTTGACTCATTCTGGCCGCTGTCAAGGCAGAAAGTTCGTGCCAATTTTCGGGTAGGGAGCATACGCGGATGGGGCCTTTTTTTGTTAACTTTGTTGTGGCTTCAGGCTGGTAGTGGTAGGTATAAAGTCGATCTTTACCTTCCCCCCTGGTTTGCCGACTGATTAGCGACACGCCGATAAGTCTCAAAAGTCGGTTAACGTACTTGATGCCGCTCTTGCCGGGATTCCCTAATATTTTTGCAACATCCTTATTTTTTCCCCATTTCAGAAACTCCTGGATTTCGGGAGATTCCTCCGACCAAGTGCGATCTGGGTCTAAAAACTGCCTAAGCTTAAGCTCGCTAAGAGTCTTAAGCTTGAGCCAGCGGGAGCTATGGTCTGACAGCGAACTTTCCAGCTTTCCCGTCTCCCATTTGCTTCGCTGCAAGTATTCTGCATCTTCTGGATTATTGAAGAGCCACGCTGTCTCTAGTTGCGTTAGGAGCGATCGGTCATCAAACCTGACCCGGTGTACAAATTGCCAATTCCAAAGTTCGGTATTCTCAATCCCCGGTAATTGGGTCTTAAGTCGGCATTTTTCCGCTTGGCATCTTTCGGGCCAGCTTGCTTTGTTGCTGCGGGATATTTCCTGTGCTTCCTCTAGGGATATGTCAGGAGCCTCGAAAATTTCCTGTGCCTCTTTTTCCTTACAGAGAATTTTGTTTTCTATGTGCCTCCCTGATTCGTCAATCCCGATCGATGGGCGATCGACTTCGTACCCATCTGCGATCAAAGCTTGCACGAGAAATTCTCGTAGCTCAGATTTCTCTAGATTCTCCTGTGCTTCAAAGTGGCAATAAGCTTTAAAAAGTGGGTCTGAGTATTGGCGCTCAAGTTGGGCCTTGATATCCTCCATATATTCTTCGGCACCTAATAATCCCTTCTCAATGTCAATATTTAACTGAATTTGAAGGTTGATTTGATTGGCATAGTAAGAAGTGCGATCTGAGTTTTGAAGCCCAAAACCAGGACAGAGAATGGAAATTTGATTAAGCGGATGCCTTACGCGCCGCAGCATCTGAATCAAGGAATTTACACCCAAAACCCCGCAGAATAAACCGAACACGTCGGTACACCATTCGAGAATGCTGATGTCAATGCCGTTTTCAAGAGTTGGGGTATAGATAATCCAGGCCGGATTATTTTTCTCAATCCAAGCATCTGGGTCAGTTTGGAATTCAACCAGATCGGGGTCTGTCGAGTTTTTGGAACAAATAAGCAAGCCCTTTCCGAATCTCTCTGTGAGAGTAATGGCAAGGGCTTCAGCTTCCGGCACAGAAAAATCGGTCGCTATTGCGGGGCAACCGGAGTTTTCTATGAGGTTGATAAAAGCCTGTTTTTCGGCGGCTGTTGGTTTCCCGCTCTCAGTCTCGAAAACGCGGGCTTTCGGGCAATTTCCCTTGTATTCGTTCAAATGCTTGATTACCCGCTTGTTCCCGGCAATTTTCGCGACCATTGAGACTGTATAGTCGGTGAGGTGCCCGTCTAGTAAGATAATTCGATCGGCATCCTGACACCCCTGACTAAATCGCTCTTTGGTAGCTTCCCGATCGCGCCTCAAGGTGGAACTCATCAATAAATGCCTGAGAACGCTTTCTGCCTCGTCAAGAATTATTGTTGCCCCCTCAAAAATCTCAGGAGGAAGCTTCATTAAAGAGTCAAAACATAAGCACAGTCGGGCGTTGGGGTCTTTGAACATCTGATAACCGTTGTGGGCGTTGAGATGGTAAAACCCACATTTCTCGGCTGTCTGTAGCAGCAGACCGTTTCGACTCCCTAAAACGATGATTCTGCCTTCTGGATTACTGGCAATGATATCTTTGAGCCATTGAGTCTTGCCCGTCGCTAAACCACTTAAAATGCCCGTAATTGTGCCGGATGCTGGTGCGGAGGCGTGAAAATAGCGCGAGTTAATGGCGCGATCTGGAGTATATTGCCGATTGCGTCGCCATTGGGCCTCAATCCTTAGCTTCTGGTAGTCTTTAGCTCCCGATAGAAGTGCATCTACATCACCGCCTGCCACAGCAAAATCATCGATCGCTTTATGGGGGCCGGGGAGAAGGGCAATTTTGCAGGTAACGTTAGCAAACAGTCGAGATGTAGTGCTGGCAGCTTTGAATTCTGGGGTTTCAAAACAATTTCCGTCACGGTAGTCGAAGGTAAAAAATACGATACGTCCTTTGGTATCAAAGGGTTTAAGCGCTTCGTGCAGTTCGTGGGCAATTGCTTTTTGATATTGTGTTCCGTTGGGTTTTGTGATGGTTTCGCCGCGCTCGGTTACTCTATAACCGGTTGTGATTCCTGGTAGACCGATTGTCGCGTATCCGCGACTAACTAGCAAAGCTGCCTTTTTTTCTCCTTCAGTGATGACGATCGGGCAACCGCTACTCTCAGCCCAATCCCAAAATCCAAGCCATTCCCCGCCCAATCCAATTACGGGAAATTCTGGCATGGGTAAGCCAGCTTTTTCGGCTACTAATTTCCCAACTCGAACCGTAACAGCGGGGAAGAAAATTTCTAAAGGCTTGCCTTTTGGCTGGTGGTACCGACGCAATGAGCCTTTTTCATCTAACGCGATCGGTGCGCCTGTGAGTTGGCGAAAGCGACCATTAGCTATCCAGCCACCAGCAGCAGGGCCCGCAGGCCGAAAAATTCCCTCTGATTTGATAATCCCGCTTCTGGCTGCTTTTGTACCTCCGGCTAGATCGGAGGGTATGTAAAAATTTGGGCCAAGGAAATATCCCTTACTTCCCTCGCACCGGGCAAGATTCCGGGCTGCCTCTACACTGATACCGCTGTTGTTGGTCTTGTCGCTATCGGCGAAAATCGGCTCATATACAGCAGTTCCGATCGCAGAGGGGAAGTTCAGATCGTAGATGTCTTCGGCAACTCCCGATCGAACCACAACATCCTCATAGCAGCGCTGATTTACGTATTCTGCGTAATCTTTGCCAAACTTATCTAAACCTGCCGAATTCGGGAATGAATCTTGACTAAAATTGTCTGAATTTGGTACAATGGTGTCCATAGCGGGGTTCCGTGGAAGGTTGACCCGCTACACCTATATTTAAGAGAGGCCGCAAACTGTTCACTCTCTGTCCGCAACTTGTAGACAAATTGCTGACAACAGTAGATAGAGTACGGTATATTGAAATTACAAATATTTTTATTTTTGCTGGGCCTCTCAACAGGTGCAGCGATTTTTTTGACTAAAAACGAGTGGAAATAATGCCTGTAAGTCTTACGCTGCGATAGATTCGGCATCTTGGAGATGCTTCTCTAAATGCTTGATGTACATTTTTACAGCTTGCTTAGCGAATTTGGAAGCCGAAATATCAAACATTTCTGCCTTATTCATTATTAGTTGATATTCGGATTCGGTTGTATACATCGTTACGTGTTTGATATTTCGCTCTCCTTTTTTCTGCTGCATCTTTTTCTCCCTCGCTTCACTTACCTTACGTTACCTTAAGTTCCCTTCTGGGTCAATTGTTTTTGCGCTTTACTACACGAATTGGCACATTTTTACACAATTTGTGTAGTAACAGCAGCAAATCCGCAGAATCCATGCAGCGCCGATCGACGAGCCTTCGCGCCCTTGCCAAAAAAAGATAGTTTGCCAGCGTATGTATGGGATACAAATATAAGCCGATCGCCTATTGATTTTTTATGGCATATGGTGTATTTTGGCAGCTTCGCAAACACAAAACAACGTCAGGAAATTGGTTTGAGAATACCGACGCAAGCAAGGCAGAATCTCAGAATATGCCTTATTTACCACTTTATGGAAATACGCTTTTACCTCCACAAATAAGGCGTAAACGAACTATTAAATAGTCAGCCTTCGCGCCCGCGCCGCCACATCTCCCACGGGCGATCACTTCAATTTTGCCCGCCACCAGAATGCCTCATCGTTCTAGCTCAACCCGCTTGCAGGCATCCCGGCCCGAAAAATCACCTCGGCAGTCAACCTCAACTCTGGGAAAGCCAGCGACTCAACCCGATCGTCCCCCCTCAACTGTTTGACCTGGTACTCCCCATCTACCAACTGGCAAACCGAAAGTGTGGGTTGTTTGGGATGACCGATGAACTTGCGACCGCCCAAACCGAGATAGTCCACAATCCAGTATTCGGGAATGCCCATCTCTTCATACTCGGAAGCTTTGAGAAAATAATCATCCCGCCAATTCGTGCTGACGACCTCTACAGCCAGTCGTACCGAAGAGCCCATCGTGATAACAGATTCCTTTTTCCAGTGTGGCTCGTTGATGACCGCAGTTCGGTCTAGGACTATTACGTCTGGCTGATAACCTGCCCGATCGCGGACGGGTTTAAGTAGGCAATGACCGGGGATGGAGTAAGGTAATTCGCGACGTTCAATTTCACCTGCTACTTTGATGGTGATAAAGCTTGTAACGTCTGAATGATCTCCTGTAGGATTAGGCATTTCGACAATAACTCCGTTGTGTAGTTCGTAGTGGCGGACAGAGTTCTCTGGATACCAGGCAACAAACTCATCAAATGTGACTGTTTTGGTTTGGGTTTGGATCATGGTTGTCTGTTTCCTTTGCTAGATATTTGCTAGATAGTCGCTAGACATTAATTGGTTTTTTTATTTCCCCCATATTTGGAATTTGCCAAGCACGAGCGCTGCTAGACCTTTACTAGACATTCACTAGGCATCAACTAGCACCTTTACTTGCCTTGCCTCGCTTTGCTTTCGCTGCTGTTGCGGGCTTTGCTGCGACTGGCTGCGGTTCTGTGGGGTGCGGGTCGGATGGGTGATCGGCATTAGTGACAGATTCCAAAGGATGCTGCTTTAGATATTCGGCGATCGCTCGCTTAACCACTACGCGGGTTAGTTGGGGTACGGTCAGAAATTCTTGCCCCGCCCAAGCTTCCAATATTTCCATCTCTTGTTTTTCAAAATATAGGGTTACTCGCGGCTTATTGGAAGGCATAAGAATATTTAGAAAGTTTGTTACGTCACCTCCTATACCTTATCGCTCTTACTGTTTTTAAATTCAGGTATGTCAAGGGTTGACAGGAACCTTACCTGTGCTAATATAACACAAGTATCGATACAAATCGTTTTTATCGATAAATATCGTTTCTAAGGCAGACTACACTATGAAACCCGAAAGCCTTGCCGTGATTGATGTTGAGTCCCAGCCAATCGATAGCACTGAGCCAGAAATTGAGGAAACCTGGTACTCAGCCCAGCAGATGATGAGCCTTTTGCGCCTGAGCAAAGCTGACCTACAAAAATCGATTTCCAAGCTTCAGAGCATTTACGGATTG
Organism: Microcoleus sp. S28C3; assembly: GCF_036700785.1. Taxonomy (NCBI): domain Bacteria; kingdom Bacillati; phylum Cyanobacteriota; class Cyanophyceae; order Oscillatoriales; family Microcoleaceae; genus Microcoleus; species Microcoleus sp. S28C3. The sequence goes on from NZ_JAUBPO010000028.1 coordinate 21,466, forward strand.
AATCTCGCTACCCTACGCCGTGGGGCTGCCAGAGCCACTGAATACTCGCAATTAGCACTTGATGCCTGCAAGCTGCTCAACACGGGAAAACTCAGCGAACTCCGCAAACTGGTAGAAGCCACACCGATCGCACCTTCTGCAACCCCAGCCGGAGCCTTGACAATCTCGGAATACACCCCAGCCCTCGATCGACGGATCACCCAATTGAATCAGAATGCAAATTCTGCTTCGGCATCTTTGAATCAAAATGTGCAGCAGCTTCTAGCTCAAATTGCTTCCGAAAATCAGGCGGCCGGGCAGCGCGATGCTGACTTGGACAATGCTGAAATCAACGCAGCGCAAAACCGTGGGGCTGCACGAGCGCTGGCAGTGTTTCAGGCTGAGCAAAAAGCTCAAGCTGAAGTTCTGGCACAACTGCGGGCAATGAAGCTGGGGGCTGAATCATGAGCTTTTACAAAGTGAAAGTGCAGCGCGAAAGCAACACCCCGCGAGTGTTTAATGTCAGTGCCAAAAAGTCTCAGGACGCTGTTCTAGTGGCAGCCCAAAGCCTTCGAGAGGAAGGGATAACAGACGCGAAAGGTATCGAAGTCATCGGTCAAGTCAACAGTTTGAGGGATTAAAAATGGTACGAATTATTAACGGTGTAGTTTTTGAAGACGGCAAACCTGGAAAACGGGTTATCAATACGAATGGCGGTAATTACGTCGAAACAATTAAGGGTGATTTCATTGCTGGCACGGTCATCAACCATAAGTCTTCACCAACGCCGGAACGCAAGGATTTGTCTAAGGATGGCGAGGCAATTGACGTGAAATCTGAGGAGGTTTAAACGATGCTTAACGATGATGACAAAGACTTCGATAAAAACCTGACCAAGATAATGGTTGGCGGTGCGCTTGTAGCTGGCACTCTTGTCTTTGCAATTGGGTACGATACGGGCTACCAATCCGGCGCAAAGCGAGTCTCGGAGCCAACAATTATTCACGGCAACGTGACGATTAACAACAGCATTAATCTGAATTCAGATGATGCTGGAAGCGTTTCTAAATAGGAGGGATTGAGCAATGACCAAAGTTTTTGAAATTACGCCTGAATCCAATCCAGAAATCTGGGCTCAGTTGCAGCCGCCTGTTACCGATGAGCCAGAGCGTCCGTGCATCAACTGCGATAACCTCGGATTCCCGGAGTGCCAATTTATGGCTGTTGGACTGGATTTGGCAACGGCTCACGAACTTTCGGAAAGCTGGCGGCGCGGGGAGTTGTTGCCCGTTATTGGTCACCCGGCGGGCGATCGAGTATCTGACAAGCTCAACCAAATGACACATCAAAGCCAGCCGATCGCCCTGAGAAAGTAAATCGGCTGGCCGCGTAAATCATCCCCTAGCTTGCGCTGGGGGACTAATCTAAGGAGATTTTACTATGGATTTTGGACGCAACGACACCAGCAGCATAGCAATAAGGAACCCAGCAGCGGGACACAGCCCCTACATTGATGAAAAAGCGGGAGACTGGGCAGACACAGAGGCTGACATTCTTTCATACTTGAGCGATGTTACGAAGCTGGAAGCGATGGCAGATAAAGCAGCCAACGCCGAACAGCTTGCCTTAGTTTTAGAACCCTTCCTTGATAACGCTGAAACCTATCTGGAGGCGCTGGGAAAAATCGCTGACGGACAAGTTACTTGGACGGAAATTCGGAAGAAATTTGGCTCTAAAGTTGGGAATGCAATTGCGAAAATCCGCAAACTCAATGCAGAATTCGGCTCGGAGATGGAGCAACTGGATGCCAAAGACCGGGCATCAATGCTCAAGATTGAAACCAAGCGTCAGCACGGATTAGCCGAGATTGCTTCCGAGCTCACAGGCGACTTACAGGCCGAGCTGTGGCGACACGAGAACAAGATGGAAGCCATCGCAAATCGGGGTGAGGTGGCAGAGAAAAGGCAAACAATTCAAGAATCGCTCCGAGAACGCCGACAGAAGCTGCTCAGTCGCGCAACAGTCGGCTCGGATAAAGGGATTCAGGAGAAAGTGCCAGTGACTATTGGATCTGCCAGCAACAACAGCGCCAGCGTGTCGGCAACTGGTTCGCCTAGAGGATTTGGGGGCTGGTTTGCGAATGTAATGAATTTCAACAACCGTTAAAAGTGAGGGGACTATGCACGAAGGTTTTATCGGGGCAAGTCCCCTCTCTTTTGTGGGGGGACAGCACCAACAACAGCAACAGCAACAGCAGCAATATCAAGCTACAGCAGCACCAACAATTGACCAACCGCAACCAGAGGAAACCAACGCCGAACGCCAATACCGAGACGCTGCCAATCTCTGCGAAGTCGTAGCACCCGCAGCTATTGGTTCAGCGGTGGTTTTTATGTTTCATGCCATGCAAGTCGCAGGCGGTTCGGTAGTGGCGATTGGGATTTACCAGGTTTATTTGGCAGCCAAAATTACCGGGCAATCTAAGCACCGCTTGGCTACTGCAATTGTTGGCGGTGGCGTGACGCTTGGCATGATTGCCAGCCTTGCCGAACCGTTATCTGAAGGGCAGCAAGTAGGGGACGCAGAACCACGCTTGGAGATAGGCATCAAAGAAATTCAGACGGTTAAAAAACCTGTTTCAAGTAACTTTGATTACTTGCCTTCAATTGGGCTTGTCATTATCGTTTTCTGCCTAATGTTCAAAGCCAAAGGAGGGAGCAAGTAATGACACCATTAACCGAAAAACACGCTCAATTACTTAAGTCAAACCGCGCACTGCTTCTGACCTTTGAAAGACTCCCGGTTGGCGCTAAGTTGTCGGCAGTCGGTTTGGCGCTTGTGATTGGGATATATAGCGGAATAAGCGCCTTGACCGGGACGGCTAGCAATCGGGTGCAACTCTGTATCCGCAACAAACAAGCTTTGCAATGCGTTGACAAGGCAGGCAAACCCTACATCATGACCGAGTATTATGCGGAGAAGTGGAAAGCAAATCCTCTAGTAGTTGTTCATAATAAAATCCCTGCAACTAACCCACATAAAGCGCTGTGGATGGCGCTTGCTGGTTGCAGTTTTTGGGTGGCAGGTGTCGGGTTCAGAAGTCTGCAAAACTCCGAACGCCAACTCGCAAACTATGAGATTCTTGCAGAGAAGCGCGACCTAGCCTCATGTCAACTGGCGGCTCGTACTGAGCTGCTGGAAGATTACCGGGCAATGAGGATTAAAGAAGTACAGGCCGAGGGCGATGTGGAGGCGGTCGCAAATGACTGTGCGGTGGTTTTAAAACAGTGTGAAGTTTTGGGTGAAGCCGATATCAGAATTGCTCAAATGGAAGCTGAGGAAGCAGTTTTTGAGGCTGAAACTGCGGGTTTGCCAGAAGACAAAAAGCGAGAATATATTGCCTTTTTGCGGAACCAAAAAACTCCCTTTCAGTTTCAGTTGACCGGGACACAAACATTCGACGGCATCAATAACCCTGGTGACAAAGTTGAATCTGATTCAGCGCCAGCCATCCAGTCAAACTCCAACATTGAGATAGCTCATCAAATAGCAGCCAAAACCTTAAATTCTTTGGTGGCAATAAACAGTTCGATTTTCCTAGCAGCCCCTACTCGCTGCGGGAAAACTCGCACTCTGCGTAAGTGGCTAAAGGATTTAACAACCCGATTCCCAGAGGCAGAGATTTACGTCATCGCCCAGAAATACGAAGATTTTCCCGGCGTTCCGAGAAATCGAATCATGATATTTGACCCGCTACTTCCAGACGAGTCGATGAAGTTTCTGGATGAGGTTTACGAGAAGTTGCAGCGTCGGAAATCTAAGCCAGCAACCGAGGAAACCTACCGCAACCGACCAATTAAAATAATCCTTGAAGATTGGTTCGCCACTTACCAGTGCTTAGTGCAGAAACGAAACGCGCAACTGTGGGAAGAGAAGGCTTCCAAACTGGGAAGTATAGCGACCGTAGGGGGTCAGTATAATGTCGGCTACTTCATCTGTACGCAGACTTTCAACATCGCATCTAGTGGGGTTGCGGACAGCAATATTCGCCTTAATTTAGCCTTGCTAGCTCAAGGTTTAGTACGCACTACGAGCAACGGTGAGGAACAAGGGTCTTATGGCGTAATCGAGCAAATGTTAAACAACTCAAACGTCATTGCCAGTAAGGAAACACGGGATAGACTAACAGCGGACTTGAGCCTATTAATCCCGGATTCTATGGCTGAGCAAACGCCGATTGTTCTCTCCACGATTGGGAATCCCGTATTAGGTTTAATGCCACAAATTGAAGTGAACACCTCATGGATTGATGGCGGTTCCGAGGCTCCAGATAACATCTTTGATAGTTCATCGGAGACGGGTAACAGCGCCCAAAAAAACCAGCTTTCTGACGCTGAATACTGGGAGCGTATTTACAATTTGGAGTTCAATTTGGGGGATAAAAAGCAGTCCGATAGTCCGACGGAAGATGGCACATCATCGGATAGTGAGTCCGATAACGAGATTGAGTCCGATGAGCCAGAACCGTTGCCAGACAAGCTGTCCGGCTTTGTGTGGACTGTCCGAGCCGTCAGTCAGATGTTCCCTAATGTGGCTCCTGAGCGTTTATTTTCCTCGGTATCGGACGCTGCTCTGTCAGGTGCAAATATACGCCACATTATTAAGTCAGTTTTAAAGTGTGGTGAGAAATACGACCATCCAACACGCAGCTATACAAGGCACGGAAAAAGCCTCTTAAAGTGGCTAATTGAGAACTACGATAATGGCGAGATTGCACAGTTGCCAAAGATTCAAGAATTTCTCAGGAGTAGCACCGATGCTCAGTAAGTTAATCCGCGTTATTCCCGACTTTATTCTCAACCCCATCTACGACGCAATTTTTGCAGAGTTTGTAAGACGTGGAAATATTATCTTCTCTGATGACTTAAACAACCATGACTACAACTGAAGGAGAACGAAACAATGCCAACTATCAAGCAGTACGAACATTCCGGCAATCCACCAATTCCTGATGAATTAGCTACCTGCATTGCCTTCTTGCAAGCTGCAAAACTCAGAGCCGAAGCGCACATCTGCAACCCATTTACCGATACGTCGTGGCTGGAGGAACCCGAACAGAAATTGATAGACACGGCCAGCGTTTCCATTGATGTAGCTGTGCAGAATTTAGAAGCGTTAAGGGAGGCTCTGAGAAGGGATAAAGATGAAGATGAGTAAACCCACCAGCACCTTCCTAATCTCTGTCCGTCCGACTTGGGCTTCTGCCTTTTTCCTTGACCGCGACCCGAAAACAATCGAACTCAGGAAAGGCAACTTTGGAACCTCTCTAAAAGCGGGCGATAGCATTGTAATTTATTCGACTTTGCCAGTAGGTGAGGCGATCGGCACAGTCAAAGTTATCAAGCGTGAGAGACTACCGCTCGATCGACTGTGGCAAACATCGCAGCAAGGAAGGCTGGCAAAAGTATCACAGGCACAATTTAATGCTTACTATGCCCAACAGGAATCAGGAATTGGGGTTTGGGTAGAAGCGGCCGAACTGCTACCTAAGCCGATCGCACTTTCCAAACTTCGCCAGAACTGGGGCCATCGCTGGCAGCCACCGCAGCAGATTCAACAATTAACCGACGATCGGATGGCGGCACTGAACATCGATCGCTGAACATCGACAACCTAACCGAGCGCTACGGTGTTAAGGATGATTTGACGGCGTGGCGCTACCAGTAACTGATAACGCTACAGTGGTAGGGGCGACCCTAATCACCTAATGGCAATTATGCAGTTTGAGAGCGGACTAAATCATCGCTCTGTTAACCGTCTCTCAGGTGCTAGTGGGCTAATTCAATTTATGCCATCAACAGCGCGGGGGTTGGGGACTTCGACATCGGCGTTACTGGGGATGACAGAGATTGAGCAGCTAGATTATGTGCAAAAATACCTACTGCCATACAGAGGCAAACTCAACACGCTTGGTGATTTTTACGCTGCTGTTTTGTGGCCTGCGGCGGTAGGTCAACCCGATAGTTATGTTATTGCTAGGGCTGGCACAATTGTGTATCGGCAGAATAATGGCTTTGATAGAAGTAGAAAGGGGTATATTACCAAAGCCGATATTGCCCAACTTGTGAAAGAAAGGCTTTAGGTACAACAAAAATGTGCGATCGCTGCACAAACTTCAGAAACTTGGCTGCAACTTTTCTCTGTTAGTATAAATATATCTCTGAACATTGCTATTGCTACGACTCATTCCTGCTTTTTGTGCAAGTTTCTTCTCTGGCATAAGTTTGAGTTCTCATGCGGTTTTTGTTGCTAACAAGCACCCAAATTTAGCTAATAATTAAGCTGAGGCAAGCACAAGTTTACTCGCACATTCTCAGAAAAAACAGCCAAAAACAGCTAAAAACTCACGAAAACTCAGTCCCAAAAAGTAAAAATTGAGGTTTTTTACCGTGACGGTACACTTAATATCAATTTAACAATTTAACAGCAAACTCGACATGGTAAAATTAAGTCAATAGCTTGACAGAAAACAAAACAAGAAACGGCGTTTGAGTAGCAACCGTGCGAAAAGTGACGCTAAGACTAAAACTCTTGTGTAGTGAGGGTTTTAGCGTTTTCGTTACATTTTTTAACGTCATGTCCTATTTTGCCCGGATCTCGGCTTAGGGGTTTTGCGCGATCGCACTTACCAAAACCCAATAACTCCAACACAGGCAGTAAGTAAGGTTTCAGCCGATTCGTACAATTTACCCGTTTTGGCACGGTGATGCCTGGTACTCATGGGGCAAAAGGTGAAACCAATTGCCAATTACCAATTACTAATACCCTTCATTAAAAAAGCCCTCGGCATCACGCTGGGGGCTCTTTGTTTTGGGAGACGATCGATCGGACTAATCCTCCTTTGATTCCAGAAACTTTCTCAGCGCGGGTATTATCCGCTTGGGCCACTTTGTATCTGGGGGTAGCGATTCTTTAAGAAAGTTTACGATTTCCCCTACTTGCTCCGGTAGGTCGATCGCTGGTGCTGGATTCTGCTGCTTATAGGCTTCTAGCTCAGCTTGTAAATCGCCAATTTCCAGCCTCAGCCGGGATTCTGCCGGATTAGGCTTTAAGCTGTACCCGCGCTCTAATTCCCGAATCTTATTGCCTTGTTTGAGGATAGTGCTTTTAGCATCTGCTAGCTCGTCTCTAGCGTCGCTTAATTCCCTCTGCCAGCGGACTTTCTCAACCTCCATCGATCGCCCTTCCCGGTGTATTTCTGCCGCATCTTCCTTAACCTGTTTCTTGAGTTGGGCTAGGTCTTCCCGATCGGCCTGGACTGCTGCCAGTTGCGATCGCACTTCCTCTAATTCCTGCCTGAGCGGTTCGTCATCGGTGCGATCGCTCAGGCTGCGGACTCCCCCAACAGTTCAGCCTTTAATTGTGATTTGATATTAACCAGCTTGTCTGCTAGCAGTTTGTCTAGTACAGAGGCAACTGTCGCTTCTAAGTCCTCACCTGTCGGCATTGTATTAGCAGGTTCCATTCCTAACGCTGACTCTAATACCTTTACAACCCAACTGTTGACGCTAGTGCGTTCTTCCTTCGCTACTTCTTTGATAGCGTCAAGCAAGTCTTTTCGACCGTCAAGTCTGAGGTTGAGTTGGATTCGATCGGAGGTTTTCGTCTGATCCGTTTCGCTTGTCATAGCTCTGTCTAGTAATAAACTAGCTACAATCTAGCACCTTGTTAGCCTCTTGTCTAGTACATAAGCTAGACATATACACTAGCATTAATGCTATAACAAATACTAGACAGTAATTACTAGATAAATACTAGACACAGTGCTAGTATATAAATATAGCGAAACGGGAACGATACAAACCGCCCGCTGCATACACTTCACGCCACACATAGGACGCCACAATGATTAACGTACTCGCCGCCAAATTCAATCAAGTTGACGCTTCTATTTCCGCTACAACCGCTCAAATCACCGCGCTCCAAACCAAACTGAGCGAGCTTCAAGACTACCGCCAACAGTTGCTTTCAGTCGAGCAAGCTATCCAATCGGCACTGTCTCAAGTCGATACCGCGCTGATTATGCTCACCCATGTTGACCCCACACAAATCGACACTTTCAAAGACGCGCTGACCATCAAATTCACCACCGATGCGATCGGCATTCTTGAGCCAGCCGACACTACATCCACAGAACCGATCGAACCGGAGCCTCACGTACCAACCGCGCCAGAGTCACAGACAGTGCCAGATGAATCAGTGATTGATGTTCAGTCCACACCAGCCGACATTACATCAGTAGAACTGATCGCACCGACAGCGCCAGAGTCACCCGCTACAGACATCGAGGTGCTTCTCAATAAAATGTCACTCGCTGACATTCGCAAGCTTGCCAAAGCTAAAGGCGCGGATGCAAGGGGCAACCGGGTCAACATCGCTGCGAGGTTGAAAGTCCTGGTTACAAAAGCTGAGGTGCTAGCCGTTAGCTAGCAGTAGCTGAGGTGCTAGCCGTTAGCTAGCAGTTGCCCGACCGCTAGCGAACCATCTATCACTAGCGGTATCTAGTACAAAAGCTAGACAAATGTACTAGCACTAACTCATCAGCGATACTAGACACAAATACTAGCTTATGTACTAGAACTTAACTAGACACAATGCTAGTGTTTATCTAGTACAAAACAAAACCACCGCCCAAAGTTTCTGACGCCTAGAGCGGTGGCTAGCCCCAAAGGTAGGACTGACATGATTTTACTCGAAACTGCTACAGCCACGCCGATCGACGATTCCGCCCCCGCCACCTTTACCTGTGCTCAGTGCCCGTTCGCCAGACTGATCGAAGATAACCGATACTGTTGCCAAGTCAGCGAAACCGCAAGCGATGTCAAACGTGGCCACTGGGAGGCGACAGTATCCTGCTATGAAGCGCTAGCCAAAGCAGAAGCCGAAAAAGTAGCCCAAGCACCGATCGCACCAACAGAAACACCCGCACCCGCAGTCACCCGCGCACCCTCAAAACCCGCAGCAGCAAGCCACACAGTCACTACAGCAGCACCCGTCCCCGCACCTGCAGCCGTCGGGGAAGATGACGCGCCGCCGAACCGGGGAGACAACGGACGGGGACGGGTTCAGCCGATCGCACCTAAGAAGCTCAACCTCTCGCTGGTCGCGGTTAAGCGCATCAATTCCGATATTCCTGCAAGCAATTTCGATCCCTTTGAGCTTGAGATTTTAGGGGAGCTCAGTTTGTCGATCGGCGGGTTCATCGTTCCCCCGGTGCTGGTGCGAGATTCTAGCGGGTACAAGGTTGTCTCCGGTCACTTGCAGTATCACGCGGCAGTTCTGGCCCGACATTTGAATCCGAGAGCGGGTGAACACATCCCGGCGATCGTACTTGAGGCCGAAAATCAGTCGGCGGTGATGGCCCAACTCAGACTACTAAAACCAGCGGCCTAGAACCCGTGGCCCCATCCCAGAAATCGGATGGGGCTTCTTAAAGTCGGTCAATCTTACATAACCAGCATAATGTAATATTCGGGAATGCAGAAAATGACCCTTGCAGTTTCAAATCCACCCGCCCCACAAGTCATCGCTCCCGGCACTCCCACTGCCCAATTAATTGATTTGTGGACTCACGGCAAGTCTAAAAATACGGCGGCTCTCTACCGTCGCGTTGCAACTCTGTTGCTAACTACCATCGACAAACCGCTTCAGTGGCTGACTCTCCAAGATTTTCAAAGTTTTGCGGATACGTTAGAAGGAAAGGAGTTGTCTCCTTCCTCCCGTCGCACCTATATAAGCGTTGTGAAAAGTCTACTGTCTTTTGCCCACCGCACCGGGCTGATTCCAGTTAACGCTGCTGCTGCGGTTGTCACTCCCAAACCAAAGGACACGCTCTCGCAGAAAATCCTCTCTGAGCTTGAAGTTTTGACGATGATTGCTTTGGAACCGTGCGAGCGAAACAAGCTGATTCTCAAAACTTTCTACTACGCTGGACTCCGGGTTTCGGAGTTGTGCGATTTGAACTGGGAGGATTTGATTCCTAATGGTGAAAGCGGCCAACTCTTGATTTACGGCAAGGGCGGCAAAACTCGCGTGGTGCTACTTCCCGCGTCTCTGTATCGGGCGATTTTGAACAGCAGAGGGGATGCCGGAAATTCTGAACCCATCTTCAGGAGTCGCAAAGCTACCAACGGTGGCCGCTTGCACAGGATTTCTGTAACCCACTTGGTCAAGGAAGCTGCTAAACGCGCGGGCATCTCGGAGAAAACTAGCGCTCACTGGTTGAGGCATTGTCATGCTTCCCACGCGCTGAACCGTGGGGCACCGATTCACTTACTGTCTCAAACCTTGGGTCATGCTTCGGTTGCTACAACTAGCAGGTATCTGCACGCGAAACCAAATGATTCTAGCGGTCTGTATCTGATAACTTAGCGGGCGCTCTGATGCGGTCTAAGTTGAAGGCTTTGAGAAAAAGACAGCCCAAAACTGATCGATCTAAACTATCCATATTTATCATATATACTTCTAATAGTTTCATCTAAAATCCTATGTTTATTCCATTAGTTATCGCCTTATCACAGCCTGTTAATATAACACAAGCTCAACCTTGCAAGCTCTCGGTAATTGGCTATGAAGAAACTAACAATTGTCCACTTTTAACGGGCGTATTTGCCTCCGAGGAATGGACAATTAAGCTTTCTCGTTGGGAACCCGGAGCTTATGTCCTTAAAGGAATCAACCGAGTTAACGGCAAAAAAATTAACGCTTCAGGATTTGAAGTAAGAGGAACTGTAGATCGACCACAATATCCATTCAGTGAGGAGAGAACAGAGACTTTGTACCTTGTCACATTCCAAAGGGGTGACCGAAACACGATTCGACTCGAAATTTTTGCAGATACTGTTCCCGTTTACAACCAGTTGCTGCAAAAAACATCTTCAAACGACCCATTTTTTGGACGATAGAATCAGTATTTTAACCCTGTTTTATGGAAACAGAACCCCTATTTGTCGCAGCAGGCGATCGCTTTCGGCGACCGCTAACAGAGTGTCGGCTGGTCTTTTTACTCAAAAAAGCAGAAATCAAAACGAATCAAAGTGTGCTTGGTTTCAATCCCTGATAGGGCTTTAGGTTTTGAGGGACGGTTTGCAGTAACGCAGTAAGTAACGAAGGAGTTTCAATCCCTGATAGGATTTTAAGTTTTTGTGGCTTAACACCATAGAAATTATCTCAGCACATCTCTGAGATGAACCGGGGTATAGATTTTTAATTCCTTTTTGGGGTTTACTCTTCAATCATCTCCAAAATCGCTTCGATGTCTGCGAGCGAGGCGGTTGATTTCTTGTGCTTGGCTTTCAGTCTGTTTAGTAGGTCAGCAGCCTCTGGTAGCCCAATTTCAGGGGGTGGGGTATGGTACAGTTCAATCCTCATGTCACTCACTAAATTCTGTAAGCGCCTATTCTCAGCCTTTAACCATGCCACTTCCTCGGCTCCAGTCCTTGTGTCATGCGATTGAGACTGTTTCTTTTCTACTTCGGAACTACCACGCCTATCTGCTGTGTCACGCGGTTCGATTTTTTTGTCAAGTTGTCGGGCATAATCTAGAGTAGCGTCAGCCAGGGCGATCGGAACTCGAATAGTGCGAGTCGGGCCACTATGCCAAGCAGCTTTAAAGCGGGAATCTTTGATTGAGTCTTCGTGTCCTTTAGGGTTTGGCATAACAAATTAATCCCTTGTGTCAAGCGTTTCATTTAGTCTAGCAAGAACGCCCAGTAGTTTCAAGCGCGTGACACAGGACTTTTGGGTGTCCTCAGCCGGACGGGCAGGCGACTATTTTTCCGATAGCCGATTTTTTAATTGTGACTACGAAGAAGACAATGGCGGCCAGTCGTAAAAATCCCGCTGGGAGCTTTAGGCGAGGATAGGGTAATTTCTCACTCACTCCAAAACCTTGTTCTAGTTGGGGATACTCTAATTTTCTGAACTCTCAAGTTTTAAGAGCTAGGTTCTTGTTACCAATTACAGATAGACTCTGGCTTGAGAGGACAAGTCTTGGGTGCGCTCGAATTTCTGCTGAGGTAAAGAGCGGTCAGTTTAGTCAAGGATGCTAGCGGTTTAATGTCCTTGATTTGATTGTTGTTGAGGTTGAGATCGGTGAGGTTAGTTAAAGATGCTAGCGATTTAATGTCGCTGATTTGATTGTTGTGGAGATCGAGTACAGTCAGATTAGTCAAGAGACATCTCCCAAAAAGCCTGTTAACGGGAGCCAGGATGCCT